>NZ_JBFULH010000342.1:0-4456 GCF_056400445.1 Pseudomonas sp. P5_B2
GCAGCATTGGCCGCCTGAACACTGAAAATCTACTGTGGGAGCGGGCTTGCTCGCGAATACGGTGTGTCATTCAGTGTTTGCGTTACCTGACACACTGCATTCGCGAGCAAGCCCGCTCCCACAGTAGATTTTCAGTGTTCAGGCGGCCAATGCCGGGCGAAGACCGGCGCCAGTGTCGGGTGCCGATCGATGCGTTCCAGCCACGCGAAAAAACCGGGTCGGGCGCTGCGTAGATGCTCTCGACTACCGGCCCATCTCGACACAACCGCCGCCAGCACATCCAGCGCGCCCGGCGCTTCATCGCCCAGATACAGCTCGCCGGAAAACTGATCGGCAAACACCTCCCAGCTCCAGTGCAATCGCGCGCGGGCGCCGGCCATGAGATTTTGCCTGGACGCCTCATCCGTCTCGGCCAACCAGCGTTCGGGATAATCAATAATGCCAATGGCCACGTAGCAATTGCTGACGATGTACGCCAGGCCCCGGATCGCCTGATCGCGGTCAGCGGGCAGTTTCGGCAACAGATTCGACTTGGGAAAGGTCAGCCCGAGATGAATCAGAATCGCCGCGCTTTCGGTGAGAACGCTGCCATCGGGCAGTTGCAGCGTCGGAATCTGCTTGAGCCGGTTGAGTTTCTCCAATGTCTGGGCGGCCTCCGCGGACAACTCGACGTCGATAAACCGGTAAGGAATGTCACACAACTCCAGCGCCGCTTCTATCGCCGCCGCGCCAGAATTCTGATGCCCGTAAAGCTGATACATGGTGCGGCCTCCTGGCGAGACAAGAATGGGGTCATTAGAGGCGTCATCTGCTGGTCACGCTCCCAGTGTAGAAGCGCCGGCTGACCCTATCCGCACCATCCGACGACTGAACCATCACGCCCGCGTGGGGCGACTCACATCGCCTATCAATACTGTCGATGTTCACCATCACATCAATGAAGTTCTCATAAAAATTCCCCGGCGTAACATCCGCTCCATACCAACCAATAAACACCCCGGAGCACACCATCATGAAACGCCAAACCCTCCTCAGCATCGCTTTCTCGGTTTTCGCAGTTAACGCTTTTGCCGCTACTTCTGCTCAACCTGTGGTCGCTGAGGGCGGCGCGGATCGTCTGATTGAAAGCCGTGTGGCTGAAGGGGGTTCGGATCGTCTGATCGAGAATCGTGTGGCCGCTGATGGTTCCGACCGACTGATCGAGAATCGTGTAGCCGCTGACGGTTCTGACCGCCTGATCGAAAACCGTGTCGCCGCTGATGGTTCCGACCGACTGATCGAAAACCGTGTCGCCGCTGACGGTTCTGACCGACTGATCGAAAACCGTGTCGCCGCTGACGGTTCTGACCGACTGATCGAAAACCGTGTCGCCGCTGATGGCTCCGATCACCTGATGCAGAACCGCGTTGCCGAAGGTGATTCCGACCGTCTGATCGAAAGCCGCGCGGTATAAATGAAGGGTTTTACCGCAGTACTCAATGAAAACCCCGGCCTCACCCGCCGGGGTTTTTTATGCCTGTTTTTTGCATCGGGTCACTTTCCGGCCCGAACCATACAGCGCTGATAACGCCCATCGACCCGATCGGCGAACCACGCGGTGGTGAGTTTTCGGGTGATTTTCGGGCTTTTCAGCTCGATCCCCGGCAACACCGCGCGAGGCAATGGCCGGCCCTCGGCCTGATCGGCCAACGCGAACACTCGCTGGTAGAGTTCGGTCTCCTCGAACGTGAGACTTTTGCCCTCCCCCAATTGATTGCGAATGGTCATATTGCGCATACCCAATTGCTTGCCGAGGCTGCGCACCGCCAGTTCGGTGGTGCCGGGCATGATCGAGTCATAGCGCACCAGATCGCCATCCAGCGTTAACGGGATACCTGATGCCCGACTCACCGCATTCTGAAACGCCGCATTGCGGCTGGCGTACCAACCGGCATTGAAATCAGCGAAGCGATACAGCGGTTCTGTGTAGCTCACCGGATAACCGAGCAAGTGGGCAATGCCAAAGTACATGCCGCCGCGTCGAGTGAACACTTCATGGCGGATCGAACCTTTCACTGGATACGGGTAACCCCGCGATTGCTGCTCGGCGAAATCGATGCTGACCTGCATTGGCCCGCCGGTGTGTACCGGGTTGAAACCAGCAAAGAGGGTTTTGCCCATGGGCACCATGCCAATGAATTCATCAAAAATCGCGCTGAGTTCCTTTTCGCTGCGCGCTGCGTTGAGACGATCGCTGTAACTTTTGCCATTGGGTGATTTCACCTTGAGCGCACCGCTGACCAGCAGGCCGGGGATGTGAGCTTTCTCAGCGCGGCGATCGATTTCCTCCCGAGCGATCTTGCCCAGGCCCGGCACGGCGGGGTCGACCTGAAACGTAGATTCCTGCTCGGTAACGGCGAGCACCGAGCACAGGTTTTGTGTGGAGGGGTAAATACTCTGCGCGACGAATGCGGCGTAGATGTCCGTGGCCCAGCCTTCGCGATCCGTGGTGCTGGCCGGCAGCAGGCGCACGATCTCGGCCTTGACCTCGGCGGGCTTGCGTACAGGCGGTTCCTGCGTACGTTGCGTTCCGCAACCGGCCAGCAGCAACAGCGCCGCAACACCGTTGATCAATCGATTGGCTTGCATGGTGCTCCATCAAATCCGTTGAGCCGGGTTAACCATACGATCAATGGCATGGCGCAGGCTATGACTGCGCCCGTCCCTGCCTGTTCCATCGACACGCCTGGCGGGGCATTTTCCGTTGGGCAGTCAGCCTGCCCGCGCTTTGCGACTGGACCATACTTGAGCCAGGCACCGAGGAGAACAGCCTGATGACTCGTAGCGACGTACTGATCGTCGGCGCCGGCCCGACCGGGCTGGTACTGGCGCTGTGGTTGAGCAAACTGGGGATTCGCGTGCGGATTCTCGACAAGACCTCCGCCCCTGGCACCACGTCGCGGGCACTCGCGGTCCAGGCGCGGACGCTGGAGCTTTATCGCCAGCTCGACCTCAGCGAGGCCGTGGTGCAAAACGGTCATCGCGTGGCGGCGGCGAATTTCTGGGTCAAGGGCGAACCGGTGGCGCGTCTGCCCCTGAGCCGCATTGGTGAAGGCCTGACGCCCTATGCGTTCATGGAGATCTTCCCCCAGGACGAGCACGAACGACTGCTGATCACACGCCTTGAAGCGTTCGGCATCCACGTGGAACGCAACACTGAGCTGGAGTATTTCGAAGACACCGACGCTGGCGTCACCGTCCAACTGCGCATGCCCGACGGTCAACTGGAAATCTGCCAGACCTGCTACCTGGCGGGTTGCGACGGCGCCCGGTCAGTCGTGCGCAAGACACTGGACACCGGATTCCCGGGCGGGACCTACCAGCAGATTTTCTATGTCGCCGACGTCCAAGCCAGCGGGCCGACCTTCAATGGCGAATTGCATGTGGACCTTGATGAAGCGGACTTCCTCGCCGTGTTTCCCCTCGCCGGCACGGGTCGTGCCCGGTTGATCGGCACGGTGCGCGATGAGCGCGCCGACCAGGCTGAAACCCTGCGTTTTGAAGACGTCAGCAGCCGGGCCATCGAACACCTGAACGTGCAAATCGAACAGGTGAACTGGTTCTCGACCTATCGCGTACATCACCGGGTCGCCGATCACTTTCGCACCGGGCATGCATTTTTGTTGGGCGACGCGGCCCACGTTCACAGCCCGGCCGGTGGCCAGGGCATGAATACCGGGATTGGCGACGCGATCAACCTGGCGTGGAAACTCGCGGCGGTGTTGAGTGGCGGCGCCGAGGCCTCACTGCTCGATAGCTACGAACCCGAACGCATCGCCTTTGCCCGCAAACTGGTCGCCACCACCGATCGGGTGTTCACCTTCGTCACCGCCGAAGGGCGCATGGCCGATGTGCTGCGTACACGGTTGGCACCGTTTTTAATCCCCAAAATGGCCTCGTTCGAGACGTCCCGCGAGTTCCTGTTTCGCACCGTCTCGCAGATCACCCTGAGCTATCGCGGCATGCCATTGAGCACCGGTGTCGCCGGACACGTCCACGGCGGCGATCGCCTGCCTTGGGCGCATGATGGCAAAGGCGACAACTTTGAGTCGCTGAGAAATCCGGTCTGGCAGGTGCATGTTTATGGCGACACCAGCGACGAAATGATCGCCTGGTGCAACGAGCATCACCTGCCATTGCAGGTGTTCGAATGGCGGCCGGCGTTTGAAGCTGCGGGGTTGGGCCGTAACGGGTTTTACCTGTTGCGGCCGGATACGTACGTGGCGATTGCCGAGACGTGTTCCGATCCGAAGGTGATTGAGCGGTATTTCCAGCATTACGGGATTCGGCCTTACTTCGGCACTCCCTGATTCAACTCAAATCAACTGTGGGAGCGAGCCTGCTCGCGATGGCGTCGTGTCAGTCGACATTTCTATTGACTGATACACCGCAATCGCGAGCAGGCTCACTCCTACAG
>NZ_JBFULH010000343.1:0-4447 GCF_056400445.1 Pseudomonas sp. P5_B2
ATCCCGGAGTTAACGCCCGGGTTGGCCACCAGGAAGGCCGGCAGACCGCTGACGTGCGGGTTGATCAGGCGGTCGAGGCGTCGCTCGGCGATGGAGCCGATTTCGGCCATGGCGATGGCCAACAGGTCCGCCGCCATCGCTACGGACTGGCCGTGCGGGTTGGCTTGAGAAACGACGCGGTAGTTGTCCGGCGTACCCAGCACCAGCGGATTGTCCGAGACGCCGTTGAGTTCGGTTTCGATCTGTTTGGTCGCGTGAACCAGCTGATCACGGGCAGCGCCGTGTACCTGCGGGATCGAGCGGATGCTCAAGGCATCTTGAGTGCGAATGCCTTTGCTGCTGGCGATCACTTCACTGCCACTCAGCACCGCGCGCAGGTTGATCCCGACTTGCTGCATGCCCGGGTGTGGCTTGAGCGCAATGATCTCGGCGTCGAACGCGTCGATCTGACCGCRTTGGGCTTCGAAACTCATGGCACCGATCACGTCAGCCCACTGCAGCAAATGCGCGGCGTCAGCAATCGCCAGGCAGCTGAGGCCGGTCATGCACGGCGTGCCGTTGACCAGGCACAAACCGTCCTTGGCACCGAGTTTGACCGGTTGCAGGCCTTCTTCGGCCAGGGCTTGCTGGGCGGAAACGATCTGCCCGCGATAACTGACGTTGCCGACACCCAGCAGTGCAATGCCGATGTGCGCCATGTGCGTCAGGTAACCCACGGAGCCCTGGGACGGCACTTGCGGGGTAATGCCACGGTTGAGCAGCGCCAACAGGGCTTCAACCACCTGGCGGTGCAGGCCGGATTTGCCATGGCTGTAGTTGATGATGGCTGCACAGATGATTGCGCGAGTCTGCTCGTTGGTCAGCGGTGCTCCCACACCACAGGCGTGACTGAGCAAGGTGTTGCGCGACAACTGGCTGAGTTGTTCATCTTGCAGGGAGACGTTGCACAACGCGCCCAGTCCGGTGTTGATGCCATAGGCACGCTCGCCGCTGGTGACGATGAGCTGGACGATGGCTTGGGCGTTTTCAATCCGTGCCCAGACCGGCGCCGACAGCTCAAGCTGTGCGCCGTGACGGGCGACGGCGACCACATCCTGCCAACTGACCTGCGCTTCAGTGATAACGATTTTTTCAGCCTGGGACATCTGGAGCCTCATATCAATTCTGTTGATCAATAAAACCCTGTGGCGAGGAGGCTTGTCGGACCGCCGCATCGCCCCGTTCGAGCGCGCAGCGGTTGCAATTTTTTTGGGGGCTGCTCCAACGGGGGCAAGCCCCCTCGCCACAAGGGACCTCACCACTTGCCACTTATCAGCTTTAAACCACCGCAGCCCGACGCTGCACAAACCGGTCGACATACTCATCCGCCGGCGAATGCAGGATCTCTCTCGGGGTGCCAACCTGAATCAGGCGGCCGTCCTTGAGGATCGCAATGCGATTGCCGATACGCACGGCCTCGTCGAGGTCGTGGGTGATGAAGACGATGGTCTTGTGCAAGGTTTTTTGCAGCTCCAGCAACTGGTCCTGCATCTCGGCGCGGATCAACGGGTCGAGGGCGCTGAACGCTTCGTCCATCAGGATGATGTCGGTGTCCGCAGCCAGTGCGCGTGCCAGGCCCACACGTTGACGCATGCCGCCCGAAAGCTGATGCGGGTATTTGTTTTCGTAACCCTTGAGGCCCACGGTGTTGATCCAGTGCAGTGCACGCTCGGAGCACATTTGCTTGCTCTCGCCGCGCACTTTCAGACCGTAGGCAACGTTATCCACCACGGTCTTGTGCGGCAGCAGGCCGAAGCTCTGGAACACCATGCTGATCCGGTGACGGCGAAATTCGCGCAGGGCTTCCATGTCGTATTGCAGGATGTCCACGCCATCCACCAGGATCGCACCGCTGGTCGGGTCGATCAGGCGATTGAAGTGGCGCACCAGGGTCGATTTACCGGAACCCGACAGGCCCATGATCACAAAGATCTCGCCGGTGCCGATGCTCAGGGACAAATCGTTCACGCCGACCACACAGCCGGTTTCGGACAGTACCTGGTCTTTGGTTTTGCCCTGGCCAATCATCGCCAGGGCATCCTTGGACCGGTTGCCGAAAATCTTGAAGACGTTTTTGACTTCGATCTTACTTACGGTCGCGTTGTTCATTTGCTCACCTCATGCCGTGCCCGACCGTACGCCTGAGTAATGCGGTCGATCACCACAGCCAGAATCACGATCGCCAGACCGGCTTCCAGGCCACGTCCGACGTTGAGGGTCTGAATCCCCACCAGTACGTCTTCACCCAAGCCACGGGCACCGATCATCGAGGCAATCACTACCATCGACAGCGCCATCATGGTGGTCTGGTTGATCCCGGCCATGATGCTCGGCAGGGCCAGCGGCAGTTGCACGCCGAACAGTTGCTGCCAGCGGTTGGCACCGAAGGCGTTGATCGCTTCCATCACTTCACCGTCAACCTGGCGGATGCCCAGATCGGTCAAGCGAATCAGCGGCGGCGCGGCGTAGATCACCGTAGCGAAAATCGCAGGGACCTTKCCCAGTCCGAACAGCATCAGCACCGGGATCAGGTACACGAAACTCGGCATGGTTTGCATGATGTCGAGCATCGGCATCAGCACCGAACGCAGGCGATTGCTGCGTGCCGAAAGAATGCCCAGCGGAATGCCGATCAGCACCGAAATGATCGTCGCCACCATCATCAGCGCCAGGGTTTGCATCAGCTTGTCCCAGAGGCCGACCGCCCCCACCAGGAACAACAAGCCGACAATCACCGCCGTGGTCACGACTTTGCGGGTCGCGTGCCAGGCAATGCCCGCGACGATGGCCAGCATCAGCCACCAGGGCGCCGCACGCAGCAGCCCTTCAAGATTGACGATGGCCCACAGCAGCGTGTCAGAGATCTGCCGGAACACGTCGCCGTAGTTGGTGACCAGCGAATCGACCCAACTGTTGACCCAGTCGGCGATGGAAAAGGTAAAGCTTTCGGGAAACATAGGAGACTCTCAATCAAGGGGTTGCGATCAAGCCTCCGACTGCCGTCGCCGACAGCCGGAGAGGCCCAACCTACAAGGCCGCGTCGATTTTCTTGGCTGCGTCTTCGCTCACCCATGCGTGCCAGACTTCAGGATGTTCCTTCAAGAAGATCTTGGCCAGTTTTGGTGACTCGATTCGTTCTTTGCTCATGCGACCGAGGTTCTGGTTGAGGATCTCGATCGGCACGTTGACCTTTTCCAGAACGGCTACCAGTTCCGGGGCTTGCTCGTGGAAAGTCTTGGACAGGCCGACCTTGATATCCACGGTCTTGTTCACGCCTGGCTTCTCTTCGAGCTTGATCAGGTCAACCTGGCCCATCAGCGGGGTTGGCGACCAGTAGTAGAACAGGATCGGCTCGCCACGCTTGTAGCTCGACAGCACAGCCGCATCCAGCGCCGGGCCGGTGCCTGGGCGGAAGTTGGTGTAAGTGCTTTCCAGGCCATAGCTTTTCAGCATTTCGCTGTTATCCAGCTCGCAGGTCCAACCCGCCGGGCAGTTGTAGAAACGGCCCTTGGACGGTTCTTCCTGATCCTTGAACACGGAAGCGTACTTGCTCAGATCGGTGATTGCTTTCAGATCAGGTGCCTTGGGTTCCAGCTTGCGCTTGGCGTCACCTTCAACCACGTAACGCGGCACGTACCAGCCTTCGGTTGCGCCCACGATCGGAGCGCCGATACCGACGACTTTGCCGGCCTTCTCGGCCTTGTTCCAGACTTCGCTGCGGCCGACCCACTCTTCAGCAAATACTTGAATGTCGTTGCTGCTCAGGGCGTTTTCCATGGTGATGGAGTTGCCCGGCAGGGTGTCGGTCTTGCAGTCGTAGCCTTTCTCCAACACGACTTGCAGCACGTCGGTCAGCAGCATGGCGCTTTCCCAGTTCAGGCCGGCAAATTTCACTGGCTTGCCCGACTCGCACCAACCGGCAGCCTGAGTGGCGCCGGCACTGGCGAGCAGGCCCATGGAAAGCAATGTGGTCAGCAGGGTCTTGTTCGATTTCATTGTAATGACGCTCCTAATCATGAATTGGCTTACGGCAGTCAAGAGGCATCCAGCCCTGTCCACGTCCAATCAGGCCTGCACCGCAACGCGACCGGCCCCGCTTGTTGTAGGTTGTACAACGCTGTCCTGCTCGACCGGCAGAATCRGATGATCAGGCACGCAGCCGTGCCATTTTTTTGCACACACGTAATACAGGGCGGCGGGAATCACCAGGCCGATGATCCAGGAGATATCCACATCGCCCAGGGCCGCCACCAGCGGACCCGTATAGAACTTGGTGGAGATAAATGGCAGCTGCACCAGCACACCGAAAACATAGACGCTGATACCGAGGGCGTTCCAACGGCCGTAGCGACCGTTCGGATCGGCCAGCGCCGGCACGTCATAGCGCTCGCGAGTGATGCAGTAGTAG
>NZ_JBFULH010000344.1:0-4404 GCF_056400445.1 Pseudomonas sp. P5_B2
CTTCAGCGATCACGGTGCGGGCGTTAGTCTGCAACGAGCGGATTTTGCGCACCCGCTGGCCACCACCATCGTAGGCGTAGGTCTCACAGTCATTGCGTCCGGTATCGCGTTCCACCGGGCTGACCGACTGCAATTGATTGCGCAGATCCCACGTCAAAAACCGCCCCTGATCCAGCTCCAGCAAATTGCCCCTGGCGTCGAATGCAGCGGCAAGCTCGTCTTCAGTCGGCGGCACACCGTTGCGCCAGGGTAGACAGCGATTGCTGTACCGGGCGGCCTTGAGTTCACGTCCCTGACTTTGTGCGCCGACGTGTGTCAGCTTCAGCAAATTCCCGCTTTCGTCATAGCTATAGGTTTGTTGGTAATTACTGAGAGCCGCAGGATCGTTGCGCCCGACGGATGCCGGCCCTTGGCTGGCGGCACCCGYCTCCCAGCCAGACGCCACGCTCAATTGATAAAGACTGTCGTAGATAAATCGACTGACAGGTTCGATGCGTTGGTTGTTGAAGTAACGCACCGACAACGCCTTGTCCTCGATGCTCAGCACATTGCCCATTCGGTCATAGGCGTAGAGCAGGTGTTGCAGCAATCCACTGTGATCGCTGTGCGCCCGACGTTCCAGCAGTCGACCGTCTTCAGGACGGTATTTGAGCGTCGTTCGTACGCCGTTGCCCGCCACTTCTCCTGTGATCTGGCCCTCGGCGTTGTACTCGATATCACTGACCAGTGTTTGCCAAACGCGCTTGCCTGCGAGCCTCAAGGCGCTTTGGCGTAACCGGCCGTCAAGGGTGAGGCCAAAGGTCTGACAGTTCTGCCTGGCATCGACTGATTCCAGCACATTCCCCAGCGGACCAAACCGCCACGTGGAAACGGCCCCCTCGCCGGGCTCCAACACAGTGTTGCGATCAGCAATCGGTTCCGGCCAATCAGGGGTGACGGCGTCCAGCGTGAAGTGTTGAACATGTCTTGTGCATTGGCCGGTGATCGCAAACTCCTCAAACAAAACAGTGCCACCGGGACCATCTTGCCGAATCAACTGGCCGAGAAGGTTGCGGTCTTGACCGGCACGACCATATTCCATCCGCTCGGCACACCTTGGTGGCTGCGTGACGGGGTACTCAAACACCGCCACGGGGCGCAGCAAGTCGTCGTACTCAACCTCACGGTGAGTACCGCGACTGTCCCAACCTTGCAGCACTTCATGGGCCAGGCCGAAAAGAGTGATCTGCGAGCCGGCATCCATGCTGAGCGTCGACACCGCGTCGAACAACGAGTGCACCGTCACGAGATTGGCGGGCGCCAGCGGGTTCTGTTCCTGTAGCAACCAAAGCCGTGGGTCCCACTGTTTGACGGCATGCCCGGCGGCATCGTGCAGGGTGCGGTTGATACGAGCCTGAGCCGGCTTACCGTCAACCTCGCGCCAGTAATCAACTGAACGGATCGGCAACTCTCGCGGATCGACAACGGTCAACGTGGGGGTTTTGTAATGCATGCCGGCGCCTCCGTGTAAGCCAGCGTGTATCTAACCGTTCGTGGCAACAACGGGCGACTGTCAGAAATTACAGTACCGACCAACGGCAACCGACCTGATCCAGGAATGTCCATTCCCACAGCCCTTCGGTAGGATGGTGGTCATGAGTTCAAGGAGCGTACCTACATGTTCATCGGCGTCCTGCTGGTCATTACCTGGCTGATTTTGCTACTGCGTTACCCGGCAAAGGCGTTTCCCGTTTCTGTGGCGGCTGCAGTCGGTTTGGCGTTGGTGTCCACGTGGGTGATTTGGCTGGATAACCGCGAGGTCAAGCAACTCGCACGCCTTGAGCTGCGCATTACCTACGCGCCCGAGCAGTGCCCGGCGGATCGTCCGTTGCAGCTTAAGATGAACAACGGCAACGACGTCCCGCTGACCGAATTGCGCTGGCGAATCGCGGCGTATGCGCCGGGCGATACGGTGAATCTGGCTGATAACCAATATACCGCCCCGCGCTACCGGGGCCCCGGCGAATTGCAGGCGGGCGCCAAATGGGAGGACTGCTTGCCACTGCCGCCCTTGCGCCCCGGCTATCGCCCACAAACCCTGGAGTTTCGCGCCGAGCGTTTGCAGGGTAGTTTCTCCGACTGATTGCCTACTTTCTTTTGCACAAGGACCGCGCCATGCCCGTTGCGTTGATTACCGGT
The DNA here is from genome assembly GCF_056400445.1 of Pseudomonas sp. P5_B2. Lineage (NCBI taxonomy): Bacteria > Pseudomonadati > Pseudomonadota > Gammaproteobacteria > Pseudomonadales > Pseudomonadaceae > Pseudomonas > Pseudomonas sp. P5_B2. The sequence goes on from NZ_JBFULH010000344.1 coordinate 2,179, forward strand.
TGTTCGAGCGGCATTGGCCGCGCCCTCGCCGAGGTGTTCAAAGATGCCGGATACGAAGTCTGGGCCAGCGCCCGYAAGGCTGAAGACGTGGCCGCTTTAACGGCTGCCGGTTTTACCGCCGTGCAACTGGACGTCAATGACAGCGCAGCACTCGAACAGCTGGCTGAACAGATCAATCAGCAACGTGGCGGCCTCGACGTGCTGATCAACAACGCCGGATATGGCGCCATGGGGCCGCTGCTCGACGGCGGCGTTGCGGCCATGCAACGGCAATTTGAAACCAATGTATTCGCGATTGTCGGCGTCACCCGCGCGCTGTTCCCGGTGCTGCGTCGCGCCAAAGGTTTGGTGGTGAATATCGGCAGCGTTTCAGGGATTTTGGTCACACCGTTTGCCGGGGCCTACTGCGCGTCGAAAGCGGCCGTTCATGCCTTGAGCGATGCATTGCGCATGGAGCTCGCGCCGTTCGGGATCCGCGTGATGGAAGTCCAGCCAGGCGCCATCGAATCCAGCTTCGCTAAAAATGCCGGGCATGAAGCTGAGCAACTGATCACCGAACAATCGCCGTGGTTTCCCCTGCGCGAAGGCATTCGTGCACGGGCCAAGGCTTCACAGGACAAACCGACACCGGCCAGGGAGTTTGCAGAGGGTCTGCTCAAGGCTGTGCAGCAGAGCAAACCACCGCGCCTGATTCGATTGGGCAATGGCAGCAGGGCGTTGCCGTTGTTGGCGGGGTTGTTGCCCAAGGGGTTGTTGGAGATGGGGTTGATGAGGCGGTTCGGGTTGCGCGGGCAGCTCTGAGACCGAGTCGACACTATCGCGGGCAAGCCCGCTCCCACAGGGTTCTGCTGGGTGGCATAGATAGCATTCACACCAAAGATCACTGTGGAGCGAGACCGGCTTGCCGGCGATAGTGTCAGAACAGACACCGAAAAATTTCAGGACACACTTCCATGACCGACTACACCGACTACTTCGACGAAGTCATCCAGGCCCACATCGCCATCGAACACTGGCTGGCCGAGGAACAAGACGCGTCCGCGCTTGAACAGCTCCTGAGTCGATTTTCGCCACAGTTTTCCATGGTCTCACCGTTAGGCCGGGTGCTGGATTTCGAGGCGTTGAGCGAGTTGTTTCAGCTCGCGGGCGGCAAGAAGCTTGGGTTCAGGATCGAGCTTAGCGAGCTGCGCGGTATTGCCCTGTACGAGGATGGTGCCGTCGTGAGTTATCGCGAGCAACAGACCGATGCCACCGGGTTGCACTCGGATCGGCGTTCGACCGTGGTGTTTGAGAAGCAGCCCGATGGCAGGCTCATCTGGCGGCATTTGCATGAGACGTTTTGCAAAGGCTGAGACCGCGCCGCGTCCATCGCGAGCAGGCTCGCTCCCACATTCACCGCGTTGGATTCAGATTGTGTGACCAACGCAAATCCCCTGTGGGAGTGAGCCTGCTCGCGATGGGGTCAACTCGGTCTAACGACTAGTTAACCACCACCGTACACGTAATCCCCGCCGCCAACAGCACCCCCTCCGGCACTTCATCAATGTGAATCCGCACCGGCACGCGCTGCGCCAGCCGCACCCAGTTAAATGTCGGGTTCACATCGGCAATCAGCTCGCGACTCTGCGGGTTATCCCGGTCATAGATGCCGCGAGAAATACTCTCCACATGTCCTTTCAGCACTTCGCCGCTCATCAACTGCATGTCGGCCTTGTCGCCTACCCGCACATGCGGCAGCTTGGTTTCTTCGAAGAAGCCATACACCCAGAACGAGTTCATATCGACCACGGCCATTTTCGCTTCGCCAATGCGCGCGTAGTCGCCGCGATGGACGTTGAGGTTGGTCACGTAACCGTCCACCGCCGCGCGAACTTCGGTGCGCTTGAGGTTCAGTTCAGCCGCTTCGAGTTGCGCTTGTGCATGTTGATAGTCAGCCAATGCCGAGTCGGCAATGTTGCTGGCGTCATCACGGTTTTCCCGGGAGATCACCAGGTTGTCCATGTCGGCGCGCCGGCGGGCGTTGACCTTACGCATCTCCCACGTGGCCTTGCGTGAGGCGACCAGCGACTGCGCCTGTTTGACCGCAATGCGGTAATGCTCGGGGTCGATCTGCATCAGCAAGTCGCCCTTCTTCACCTGCTGGTTATCGCGCACCGGCACGTCCACCACTTCCCCGGTGACGTCGGCGGCGACGTTGATGATGTCGGCGCGCACCCGGCCGTCGCG
>NZ_JBFULH010000345.1:0-7134 GCF_056400445.1 Pseudomonas sp. P5_B2
GCCTCGTTTCACTCGGCCTCGTTTCACTCGACAGCTGCTACAGAGTCCGGGTTTACCCCGGGCTCAATTTGTTACTTTTTTGCGACTTCAGGGCCGCCTTCCTGCAGACCCAGGTCAGCCAGTGCTTTGGCAGCAACTTTGGCCGGCAGTGGGATATAGCCGTCTTTCACCACAACTTCCTGACCCTGTTTGGACAGAATCAGTTTCACGAACTCGGCTTCCAGCGGGGCCAGAGGCTTGTTCGGGGCTTTGTTGACGTAAACGTAGAGGAAACGCGACAGCGGGTATTTGCCGTTCAGGGCGTTTTCTTCGGTGTCTTCGATGAAGTCAGTGCTGCCTTTCTTGGCCAGTGCCACAGTCTTCACGCTAGCGGTTTTGTAGCCGATGCCCGAGTAACCGATACCGTTCAGCGAGGAGCTGATCGACTGCACGACCGAAGCCGAACCAGGTTGTTCGTTGACGTTTGGCTTGTAGTCGCCTTTGCACAGGGCTTCTTCTTTGAAGTAGCCGTAGGTGCCGGATACCGAGTTACGGCCGAACAGTTGAACCGGCTTGTTGGCCAGGTCGCCGGTCACACCCAGGTCGCCCCAGGTTTTCACGTCGGTTTTAGCGCCACACAGACGAGTGGACGAGAAAATCGCGTCGACTTGTTCCATGGTCAGGTGCTGGATCGGGTTGTCTTTGTGCACGAACACAGCCAGGGCGTCCACGGCAACCGGGATGGCGGTTGGCTTGTAGCCGTACTTCTGCTCGAAGGCAGCCAGTTCGGTGTCCTTCATCTTGCGGCTCATCGGGCCCAGGTTAGAGGTGCCTTCAGTCAACGCAGGAGGCGCGGTGGCGGAACCAGCGGCCTGAATCTGGATGTTTACGTTCGGGTATTCTTTTTTGTAGTTCTCAGCCCAGAGGGTCATGAGGTTGGCCAGAGTATCGGAGCCGACGCTGGACAGGTTGCCCGACACACCAGTGGTCTTGGTGTAGCTCGGGATAGCAGGGTCAACAGCGGCGAACGCGTTGGCAGTCGCAACGCCAGCAGCGACAAAAGTCATTGCCGCCATCAAACGCTTCAGTTTCATGCCTTACTCCTAGCAGATAGGGTGTATTAAGTCGGGGCCAAGTATCGGCAGGCCGTATGAACACTCTATGGCGGAAATATGACAATTGGATGAAAGGCCAGTATTCGGCAACAGATCGTTCCCACGCTCTGCGTGGGAATGCCGCCATGGACGCTCTGCGTCAGCTTTGAAATGTGACGCGGAGCGTCAGGGGATGCATTCCCACGCGGAGCGTGGGAACGATCAGTGATGAAGAATCGGGCTTAACGCCCCTTCTTCCAAAGATACCCACCCACCACAATCCCGACCCCGCAAATGATCGCCACATAGTAGGCAGGCCCCATCGGGCTCTCCTTCAGCAGCAGCGTCACTACCATCGGCGTCAATCCACCGAAAATCGCATAGGCAAGGTTGTAAGAGAACGACAGCCCGCTAAAGCGCACCACCGCCGGGAAAGCTTTGACCATCACGTACGGCACCGCGCCGATAGTACCCACCAGCAAACCAGTCAAGGCGTACATCGGATACAGCCAGTCCGGGTGATTGAACAGGCTGTGATAGAACGTCCACGAACTCAGCAGCAATGCGGCACTGCCAAACACAAATACCCGACCCGCCCCAAAGCGGTCAGCCAAAGCACCGGACGCCACGCACCCAAGGCTCAGGAACACAATCGCCACGCTATTGGCCTGCAAGGCGGTGGTCGGCGAGAAGTGGTAAACGGTCTGCAACACCGTCGGGGTCATCAGGATGACCACGATGATGCCGGCGGACAGCAGCCAGGTCAGCAGCATGGAAATCAGGATCGCGCCGCGATGGTCGCGCAATACGGCGCGCAGCGGCACTTCTTCGGCCAAGGCTTTGCGCAGTTGAAGTTCGGCGAATACCGGGGTTTCGTGCAGCCAGCGGCGCAGGTAGACCGAGAACAGGCCAAACACGCCGCCCAGCAGGAACGGGATTCGCCAAGCGTAATCGGCCACTTCCACCGGGGTATAAATGCTGTTGATTGCCGTGGCCACCAATGAGCCCAACAGAATGCCGGCCGTCAAACCACTGGTCAGGGTGCCGCAGGCGTAGCCGATGTGCCGTTGCGGGACGTGTTCGGAAACGAATACCCATGCGCCCGGCACTTCACCACCAATCGCCGCGCCCTGAATCACCCGCATCAGCAGCAACAGAATCGGCGCCCACATGCCAATCTGCGCATAGGTCGGCAGCAAACCCATGATAAGGGTGGGAACGGCCATCATGAAAATGCTCAGGGTGAACATTTTCTTGCGCCCCAACAGGTCACCGAAGTGCGCCATGACGATGCCGCCCAATGGCCGCGCCAGATAGCCGGCGGCAAAAATGCCGAAGGTCTGCATCAGCCGCAGCCACTCAGGCATATCCGCTGGGAAGAACAGTTTGCCGACCACTGTGGCAAAGAACACAAAGATGATGAAGTCGTAAAACTCCAGCGCACCGCCCAAGGCAGACAGCGATAAAGTCTTGTAATCGTTGCGGGTCAACGGGCGTGCAGGTTGGTTCGGCTGAGCGATGGCCGAGGGCGCGGTGGTCATGGCAAGGACTTCTCTTATAGTCGGATCTGCAACCCCAACAACGCTGGCGGAGGCTTGGGCAGGACCGGCACGATAGCAAATTGTTCGAAAAAGCACATAGATGTGCGTTTTTGACAGTCAAAATGAGAACCCGACGGTCGTCTCGGAGTCTACCGACCGATATACTCGCAGTCTTGCAACACCTTGAAAGGGTTGCTGTGCGAAGACGCTGCTGGCTCTACCAGTCGATTTCGCAGAGTTTCCCTTTAGGCGCCTTGAGAAACGTGACGAACGTAGTATGTTCGGGGCTGAATCGTTTTTCTTGAAAGCGGCTATTCACCTGAAGTACCAACGAAGAGTCACGGGTCAGAGGCCCCCCCGGCATGATAGAGCTCGAACAAGAAGATCCAATCCCGCAAGGCGACCTGGCCCTGCAAATCACCGCGCTTCCTCGCGAAACCAACGGCTTCGGCGATATTTTCGGCGGCTGGCTGGTGGCGCAGATGGATTTGGCCRGCACCGCCATGGCCAGCAAAGTTGCTGGAGGGCGCGTTGCCACCGTTGCGATCGACCGTATGGCGTTCCTGGTTCCAGTCGCGGTAGGCGCACAACTCTCCTTTTATACCCAAGCGCTGGAAATCGGCCGCAGTTCAATCAAGATGATGGTTGAGGTCTGGAGCGACGATCCGCTGTCCAGCGAGTGGCGTAAAGTGACTGAAGCGGTGTTTGTGTTCGTCGCCATCGACGGTAGCGGTCGCACCCGCTCGGTTCCGCCGCGAGCGCGTTAAACGCCGGGGCCGCTTTGCGGTCCATTGCAGTCATTGTTCCCGATCGAGAGTTGTCCCATGAACACGCCCAACGTTGAAGCTGTGAAACTGGATGAACTGAACTGCTGGCGCATACGCCGCGGTCAGGCCGAATTGCTGGTCGCCCAGCAAGGCGCGCAGATTCTCAGTTATCAATTGGCCGGCCAACCGCCGCTGATCTGGCTAAACGACGAGGCGGTGTTCAAGACCGGCAAGAGCATCCGTGCTGGCGTGCCGGTGTGCTGGCCGTGGTTCGGCAACCTGGCGCGCAATCCGCAGAGCGTTCAGGCGATGCGTGTCAGCGAAGAAGCACCAGGCGCCCACGGTTTTGTCCGGGCGATGGATTGGGAACTGGGCGGCATCGAAGCCGAGGGCGAAAGCCTGAAAGTGGAGTTCATCCTGCCCTACCCCGAAGGCGGTTTTCCGGGCTGGCCGCATCAGGTGGAATTGAAGCTGAGCATTCGTCTGGATGAGCAACTGAATATCAGCCTGACCAGCCATAACCAAGGCACTGACACCGTTACCCTCAGCCAGGCGCTGCACAGCTATTTCGCGGTCAGCGATGCGCGCAATGTGCACGTTGAAGGGCTGGATGGCTTGAGCTACATCGAGACGCTGGATGACTGGAAGACCGTCCCTCAGAATGGTGATCTGCACTTTGCTGGCGAGACCGACCGCATCTACCTCAATACGCCGACGACGCTGAGCATCATCGATCCGGCGTGGGAGCGGCGCATCGAGCTGACCAGCAGCGGATCGCGCACGGCGGTGATCTGGAACCCGTGGATCGAGCGTGCAGCGGCATTCAGCGATATGGCTGACGATGGCTGGCAACGCATGCTGTGCATMGAGACGGCAAACGTGATGGATGACGTAGTGACATTGGCGTCGGGAGCCAGTCATACCCTCGGCGTCAGCATCGCCAGCAAACCTCTATAAGCAACACCCCAGAACAACTGTAGGAGTGAGCCTGCTCGCGATGAGGCCATAACATCCAACATCAATGTTTAATGTTATGGGTGTAGATATCATCCAGCTTCAACCCCTTCGGATAGCGTACAAGCACCAACTGATTGGGTGGCGGTGGCGGTACGTGGATGCAGGCGCCCGGATAAGGCACGAGGAAGAACAGCGTGCTGCGACCTTTCCCATCGGACTCCAGCGGAACCGGATAACCACCAATACGGATGTTCTTGTCATTCATCGACGGCACGGTTTTGGTCGAGTACATCACCGCCGGCAAGCCCTTGCTCTGCTTCATGCCACCCTTGGCGGTAAACGTGCCATCACCTTCGGGCGTGTTGTGGTCGATTTCGGGCATGGCTTCCAGGGCATTCTGGTCCGACTTGGGCATCAGTTCGAGCCAGTCGGTTTCCGGCAATTCGCCGGCATGGGCCAAACCACTGCCCAGGAAAAGGAGAGTCAACAGGAGACGGCGCATTGAGGTGCTCGGTAAAGGAAGGGCGATAAATCGCCGAGCATTCTAGCCCTCCCTGCGTGCGGCGCAGAGGGGGCTTTGTCGCTTTGGATCAGTTCTTTTTGATCAGGCCGTAGATCACCAGCAACACCACGGCGCCTACCAGCGCACCGATGAAGCCCGCGCCTTCGCCAGCATGATAGATGCCCATAGCCTGGCCGCCATAAGTGGCTGCCAGCGAACCGCCGACACCGAGCAGGATAGTCATGATCCAGCCCATGCTGTCATCGCCCGGCTTCAGGAACCGAGCCAGCAGGCCGACAATCAAGCCGATAAAAATGGTTCCGATAATTCCCATGGCATTTCCCTCTGATTAAGTGGCGTGTCCTAGCGAAAGCCTAGTCAGACTTCTGCATCCTGCCATCAGAGAACGGCGGTACCTGAATGGTTCCGCCGCTGCCACATGAAACTATTCAGCGATGAGCGCTTCGACCTTGAGGATCTGCTGCTCTAGCGTGGCCTTGTCGGCGCAGCGCAGGTTGGCGTGACCGACCTTGCGACCGGCCTTGAACGCCTTGCCGTAGTGGTGCACATGGCAATCGGCAATCGCGATCACCTTCTCAACCGGCGGGACAACGCCGATGAAGTTGAGCATCGCGCTTTCGCCGACCTTGGCTGTCGAGCCCAACGGCAAACCGGCAACGGCCCGCAGGTGGTTTTCGAACTGGCTGCACTCGGCGCCTTCGGTGGTCCAGTGCCCGGAGTTGTGCACACGCGGGGCGATTTCGTTGGCCTTGAGGCCACCGTCGACTTCAAAGAACTCGAACGCCATGACGCCGACATAATTCAACTGCTTGAGCACGCGGCTGGAATAGTCTTCAGCCAAGGCTTGCAGCGGGTGATCGGTGCTGGCTACGGACAGCTTGAGGATGCCGCTGTCGTGGGTGTTGTGAACCAGCGGATAGAACTTGGTTTCACCATCACGGGCGCGCACGGCGATCAGCGACACTTCACCGGTGAACGGCACGAAGCCTTCCAGCAGGCAAGCAACGCTGCCCAGCTCGGCGAAAGTGCCGACCACGTCTTCAGGTTTGCGCAGGACTTTCTGGCCCTTGCCGTCGTAACCCAGTGTGCGGGTTTTCAGCACGGCCGGCAGACCGATGGAGGCCACAGCGGCGTCCAGATCAGCTTGCGACTGAATGTCGGCGAACGCCGGGGTTGGAATCCCCAGGTCCTTGAACATGCTTTTCTCGAACCAGCGATCACGTGCGATGCGCAGGGCTTCGGCGCTCGGGTAGACCGGGACGAATTGCGACAGGAACGCCACGGTTTCGGCCGGGACGCTTTCGAACTCGAAGGTCACCAGATCGACTTCATCGGCCAGTTGACGCAGATGGTCCTGATCGCCGTAATCGGCCCGCAGGTGTTCGCCCAACGCGGCTGCGCAAGCATCCGGTGCGGGGTCCAGGAAAACGAAACTCATACCCAGCGGGGTGCCCGCCAGCGCCAACATGCGACCCAACTGGCCGCCACCGATTACACCGATCTTCATCGTCAACAACCTCAGGCGATGCGTGGGTCTGGATTGTCCAGCACGCTGTCTGTCTGCTCAGCGCGGAACGTTTTCAGCACGTCGTGGAACTGCGGGTGCTTGGCGCCCAGGATGCTCGCCGACAGCAACGCGGCGTTGATCGCGCCAGCCTTGCCGATGGCCAGGGTCGCGACCGGGATGYCAGCCGGCATCTGCACGATGGAAAGCAGCGAATCGACGCCGGAAAGCATCGCCGACTGCACCGGCACGCCCAGCACCGGCAAGTGGGTCTTGGCCGCACACATGCCTGGCAAGTGGGCTGCGCCACCAGCACCGGCGATAATCACCTCGATGCCACGGGCCTCAGCCTCTTCGGCGTACTGGAACAGCAGGTCCGGGGTGCGGTGGGCAGAGACCACTTTCACCTCGTAAGGGATGCCGAGCTTTTCCAGCATATCGGCGGTGTGGCTAAGGGTGGACCAATCGGACTTGGAGCCCATGATCACGCCAACCAGTGCACTCATCGTCGTGCCTCTTCTCTCTGGGCGCCCGCAGGCGCGTCAAAAAACAACAAGCCACGCAGGATGCGTGGCTTGATTGTACGAATTATGGCCGGGCGAGCCGGCCGAAGGCCGCGCAGTATACCGTAATGACACAGATAAACAGCCCCCGTTGCGACCATCTGTCATACGGCGCAAAGGGCCGGTTTTATTGACTTGTGAGTCAATCAAATACACCACAAATCGAGTGTGGGAGCGGGCTTGCTCGCGAATGCGGTCTGACATTC
>NZ_JBFULH010000346.1:0-4385 GCF_056400445.1 Pseudomonas sp. P5_B2
CTTCCAGCGCTGGGCGCCGGTGTCCGCATCCAGGGCGAAGACTTTGCCGTAGGCGGTGCAGGTGTAGACCGTGTCGCCGATTTGCAGCGGCGTGTTCTGATCTTCGGCGCCAGCGCCGGTACTTTCAGGGATGTCGCCCGTGCGGAAGGTCCACGCGACCTGCAACTTGTCGATATTGCCTTTGTTGATCTGGTCCAGCGCGGCAAATCGATTGCCGGCAGTGGTGTTGCCCCAATGAGCCCAGTCTTTTTGCTCTGTGCCCGGCGCCACCGGGGTTACCGTCGGTTCGACGGTGGCCTTGACTACATGCGTCGGCACGAACATGTAGGCCATCGTTGCGACGACCCCGACACCAAGGAGACCGGCCAAGCCATAAGCCCCGCGACCCGCCGTCGCGCCAGAAGAACGCACCAACGTCGGATAAATCAGCGCTACTACCACACCGATCACAGCGAACGCCAGTACACGGGAGACCAGCGGCCAGTATTCGAAACCGATGTCCCAGACGGCCCAAATCGCAGTCAGGATCAACGCCAGACCATACAGCCACGCGCCTAGTGGCTTGCAACGGGCAATCATCAGCCCGGACACCAACATCGCCAGGCCCATCAGCAAGAAGTAAGCACTGCCGCCAAGCGCAATCAGATAGCCGCCGCCACCCGCCAGGCCAAGCCCGATCAAGGCAATGAGCACACCCAGACCGCGCAGCAGCCATTTGCCGCCGACGGCAGCCTCAGAACTATTCATGTCGGTAATTTTCCCCATTTATGACAAGCGCGGAATAATGTACTACCTAGTTACTTATGGCAATTTGTCGCAGGTGAAAATTTACCGAACGGTAAGACGATCAGTTCGAATATCGGCCACAAGCGCCCTGTCGAACGAGCCTGTAACATGCTCAGCCATTGTTCCACGCCACTGGAGACGCCCCTTGCCTGACACACGCCCACCCGTTCTGGACGAGATCGACCGCCAATTGATCGCAGCCCTGCAAATCAACGCCCGCGAGAGCGTGGCCATGCTGGCACGACAATTGGGCATCGCTCGCACGACCGTGACCTCGCGATTGGCGCGACTGGAAAAAGCCAGGGTCATCACTGGTTACGGTGTTCGCCTCGGTCAGCGTGTGGTGGATGGCGGGTTGCAGGCGTATGTCGGGATCACCGTGCAGCCACGCTCCGGCAAAGAAGTGCTGCGTCGGCTCAGTGCGATGGCGCAGGTTCAGCAGTTGTGTGCGGTGAGTGGCGAATTTGATTATGTGGCGTGGTTGCGTACTGACTCGCCGGAGCAGCTGGATCAGTTGCTGGATCAGATTGGCAGTGTGGACGGGGTAGAGAAGACGACGACCTCGATCATCTTGAGTAGCAAGATTGATCGGGGGCAGCCGGTTTAGCTTTTGGGTTTGGGTGCTCTCGTGGCAGATCGGGCCTCATCGCGAGCAGGCTCACTCCTACAGGGGATCGGGTTTCGTCAGGTTGAACTGTATTGTCGTCATATTGATTTGTTTGTTGGCAAAACGACGACACATTGCGTCTTATTAACGTGTTCTATGCTCACTAGAATGGCTGCCATCTTTCCCTATACTCAGACGCGCATACCGCGTCGGGTCGCCAGCAAGGTCAGCCATGAACAAGAATAATCGCCATCCTGCAGACGGTAAGAAACCAGTCACCATTTTCGGCCCGGACTTTCCTTTCGCCTTCGACGACTGGATCGAACACCCGGCTGGCCTGGGCAGCATTCCTGCGCACAACCACGGTGCCGAGGTGGCGATTGTCGGCGCCGGCATCGCAGGTCTGGTGGCGGCTTATGAGCTGATGAAACTGGGCTTGAAACCGGTCGTCTACGAAGCCTCGAAAATGGGCGGTCGCCTGCGTTCCCAAGCGTTCAACGGCGCCGAAGGCATCATTGCCGAACTTGGCGGCATGCGTTTCCCGGTTTCGTCCACCGCGTTTTATCACTACGTCGACAAACTTGGCCTTGAGACCAAACCCTTCCCGAACCCGCTGACGCCCGCGTCGGGAAGCACTGTGATCGATCTGGAAGGCAAAACCCACTACGCACAGAAACTGGCGGATCTTCCTGCGTTATTCCAGGAAGTGGCTGACGCCTGGGCCGATGCGCTCGAAGCCGGCTCGCAGTTCGCCGATATCCAGCAAGCGATCCGCGACCGCGACGTGCCACGCCTCAAAGCGCTGTGGAACACCCTCGTGCCACTTTGGGACGACCGCACCTTCTACGACTTCGTCGCCACCTCCAAAGCCTTCGCCAAGCTGTCGTTCCATCACCGCGAAGTGTTCGGCCAGGTTGGTTTCGGCACCGGTGGATGGGACTCGGACTTCCCGAACTCGATGCTGGAAATCTTCCGCGTGGTCATGACCAACTGCGACGATCACCAGCACTTGGTGGTCGGTGGTGTGGAACAAGTGCCTCAGGGCATTTGGCGGCATGTGCCGGAGCATTGCGAGCACTGGCCTGAAGGCACCAGCCTCAGCTCGCTGCACAATGGCGCGCCGCGTACCGGGGTGAAAAAGATTGCCCATGCCGCCGATGGCCGTTTTGCCGTTACCGACAACTGGGGCGATACCCGCGAGTACGCCGCGGTGTTGACCACCTGCCAAAGTTGGCTGCTGACCACCCAGATCGAATRCGACGAAACCCTGTTTTCGCAAAAGATGTGGATGGCCCTCGACCGCACCCGCTACATGCAATCGTCGAAGACCTTCGTGATGGTCGACCGCCCATTCTGGAAGGACAAGGACCCGGAAACCGGTCGCGACCTGATGAGCATGACCCTCACCGACCGCCTGACCCGTGGCACTTATCTGTTCGATAACGGCGACGACAAGCCGGGGGTGATTTGCCTGTCGTACTCGTGGATGAGCGATGCGCTGAAGATGCTCCCGCAGCCGGTGGAAAAACGCGTAAAACTGGCGTTGGACGCATTGAAGAAGATCTACCCGAAAGTCGACATCGCTGCGCGCATCATCGGCGACCCGATCACCGTGTCGTGGGAAGCCGACCCACATTTCCTCGGCGCCTTCAAAGGTGCCCTGCCCGGTCATTACCGCTACAACCAACGCATGTACGCGCACTTCATGCAGGACAACATGCCAGCTGAACAACGCGGGATATTCATCGCTGGCGACGACGTTTCGTGGACGCCGGCGTGGGTGGAAGGCGCGGTACAGACCTCGCTCAACGCGGTGTGGGGCATAATGAAACACTTCGGCGGTGAAACTCACGCCGAGAACCCGGGTCCAGGAGATGTGTTCAACGAGATCGGACCGATCGCCCTGCCCGAGTAAGAGGAATCCGAAATGCGCGTAGCCCTTTACCAATGTCCACCGCTGCCACTGGATGTCGCCGGCAATCTGCAACGTCTGCATCAACTGGCGCTGGAGGCCAAAGGTGCCGACTTGCTAGTGGTTCCGGAAATGTTTCTGACCGGCTACAACATCGGCGTCGATGCCGTCAGCGTCCTCGCGGAGGTGCACAACGGTGAGTCGGCGCAACAGATTGCGCGCATTGCCAAGGCTACAGGGATCGCCATTTTGTATGGCTACCCGGAGCGCACCGAGGATGGGCAGATCTACAACGCCGTGCAGTTGATCGACGCCCAGGGTGAACGGTTATGCAATTACCGCAAGACTCACCTATTTGGCGATCTCGATCATTCGATGTTCAGCCCCGGCGGAGATGATTTTCCGCTGGTTGAACTCAACGGCTGGAAGCTTGGCTTCCTGATTTGCTACGACATGGAGTTTCCGGAAAACGCCCGACGTCTGGCCCTTGCCGGTGCCGAACTGATCCTGGTGCCGACGGCGAACATGATTCCCTACGACTTCATCGCTGACGTCACGGTCCGTGCCCGCGCCTTCGAGAACCAGTGTTATGTGGCCTATGCCAACTACTGCGGCCATGAAGACGAGATCCACTATTGCGGCCAGAGCAGCATCGCCGCTCCGGATGGCAGCCGCATCGCTCAGGCTGGTCTGGATGAAGCGCTGATTGTCGGCGAACTGGATCGCCAGTTGATGGTCGACTCACGCGCCGCCAATCGCTACTTCGTTGATCGCCGTCCCGAGCTTTACGGCGACCTTAACAAGCGCTGATCCCCTGTAATCCGCTAGCATTAGCGCTTCTCTGTTCTGGAAGTGCTCATGCCTGCGCTGAATCACCCTCGCCCCCACACTGAAACCCTGGCCAACGGCTTGCAGGTGACGCTGCGTCACACCCCGAATTTGAAGCGCTGCGCGGCGGTGCTGCGGGTCGCGGCGGGCAGTCACGATGTGCCGCTGGCCTGGCCCGGTCTGGCGCACTTTCTTGAGCATTTGCTGTTTCTTGGCACCGAGCGTTTTCCCGCAAGCGCAGGGCTGATGGCC
>NZ_JBFULH010000347.1:0-4376 GCF_056400445.1 Pseudomonas sp. P5_B2
GTGTTCCTTGAACAGAACAATCTGCGTGAACGTTTCGCCGCGCTGCCGGACGGCGGTCGACTGGTCATTGGCGAGACCGGTTTTGGTACCGGATTGAATTTCCTGTGCGCCTGGCAACTGTTTGAACAGCACGCGCTGGCCGGTGCCCGACTGCATTTTGTCAGCGTCGAAAAATACCCGCTGAGCTTGCCTGATCTGCAACGGGCCCTGGCGTTATGGCCAGAACTCAAACGGTTCGCCGATCCATTGCTCGCGCAGTACGTAGCGATCCATCAAGGTTTCCAGCGACTGATCCTCGACAACGGCCGGGTGACACTGACCTTGCTGATCGGCGATGCATTGGAGCTGCTGCCGCAATTGGACGCGCAGGTTGACGCCTGGTTTCTCGACGGTTTCGCCCCGGCGAAAAACCCCGACATGTGGACCGCCGAACTGTTCGCCGAGCTGGCACGGCTGGCAGCGCCCGGTTCGACCATCAGCACGTTCACCAGCACCGGTTGGGTRCGCCGGCTGTTGAACGCGGCAGGCTTCAAGATGAAGCGCACACCGGGCATTGGCCACAAGTGGGAAATCCTGCGGGGTGTGTTCCTTGGTTGGCCCGAAGACGCCGAGGCCCCCGTTGCTGCAAAACCCTGGTTTGCTCGACCGACAGCATTGACCGGTGAACGTCGAGCCTTGGTAATCGGCGCCGGCCTGGCCGGTTGCACTACAGCCGCCAGCCTCGCCACGCGGGGATGGCAGGTCAGTCTGCTGGAGCGTCATGACGCGCTGGCCCAAGAAGCCTCGGGCAACCCTCAAGGCGTTCTTTACCTCAAGCTTTCCGCGCATGGCACTGCATTGTCTCAGTTGATCGTCAGTGGATTTGGCCACACCCGGCGCCTATTGGAGCATTTGCAGCGCGGTGTCGACTGGGACGATTGCGGCGTGCTGCAACTGGCCTTCAACGCCAAGGAAGCGCAACGTCAGGCGCAACTGGCGGCGGCGTTTCCCGAAGATCTTCTACAGGTGCTGGATCGGGAAAACGCCGAGATTCAGGCCGGTATCGCGCTGCAATCAGGCGGTCTGTTTTACCCCGAGGGCGGCTGGGTGCATCCGCCCGCCCTGTGCCACTGGCAAGCGACGCACCCGAATATCCAGGTGTTTACCCATCACGATGTGCTGGAGTTGCGCCGTGTCGACGGGCATTGGCAAGCCTGGGATGGCAAATCATTATTAGTTGAAGCACCCGTGGTGGTCCTCGCCGGCGCCGCCGAGATCAAGCGCTTCCCGTACAGCAGCGAACTGCCGCTCAAACGTATTCGCGGGCAAATCACTCGCCTGCAACAGACACCTGAGAGCCAAAGCCTGAGCACCGTGGTCTGCGCCGAAGGTTATGTCGCCCCGGCTCGATTGGGTGAGCACACGCTGGGCGCCAGTTTCGATTTCAACAACGATGACCTGACACCAACAGCGGCCGAACATGCCGGTAACCTGCACATGCTCGAAGAAATTTCGCAGGACCTGGTTACTCGGCTCGGCGCAGGTACCTTGCAGCCTGAAGCACTTGAAGGTCGCGCAGCGTTTCGCTGCACCAGCCCGGATTACTTGCCGATTGTCGGCCCCTTGGCCGATAGCCAGGCGTTCGCCGACGCCTACATCGCGCTGAGCAAGGATGCCCGGCAAACCCCGGACATCCCTTGCCCTTGGCTGGACGGTTTGTACGTCAACAGCGGCCATGGTTCACGAGGGCTGATCACCGCGCCGTTGTCGGGCGAGTTGCTGGCTGCGTGGCTGGATGACGAACCACTGCCGTTGCCCAGAGCAGTGGCCGAAGCCTGTCATCCGAACCGTTTTGCCATGCGGCGTTTGATCCGGGGTAAATGAAACCGCTCAACTATCATCCAGAGAGCAAATGTTCAGCTCCACCATTTTCATGACATCCTGGGTCAAGCGCTCGAAAACGGCATTTTCTGCAGTTTCTTTTTCCGCCTTGATCACCGAGATCTGACTGAGATAATCGGCCGTGGTCAGACTCTCGGCCTTTTCAAATACCACTTGCAACTTTGCCGGATACGTCTCGTTGACCGAAACAAATTTCCGCGGGTAATGGCGGCTCAGATAATCCGTCCAGAACGGCTGGCGAATCAAGAATTGCTTCAATTGTTGAGACAGCTCCGCGTTTTTTATCGTGTCCTCTGCCCTGTCGAGGTCCGCCTGTTTCACCCCGCTCAACGAGGCATAGCGCATGTGCGTGGGTTGCCCCGGCAAGTCCAGCTTCTTGGCCAACCCTGTTCGATAGGCGAGACTGACTTCCAGTGGATCAGTCGTGGGGGCCTTCTTGATGTGGCTTTGAGCAAGTTTCTCCAGTTCCTCAAGCCGAAACAGACCGCGCCCCAGCTTCAACAAACCTGTTGCCGTAGAACGCACATTCCCGATGGGATTGATCGCCTTGTCCACCTCCATCGCCACTTCCAGATGGCTGAAATTCAGTGCCGCCGAGTCCGTGCAGTTGATCGGGTTGGCCGCAAGATTGAATACCTGATCGCGTAACGCTGTATCCGCCTGGGTGGCATCCAGTACGCTCCAGACTCGTCGGGTCATGTCCTCGCGCACGTATTCGGCATCGGCGGTGTCACCCAACTCGGCCAGCAATCGAAACATTCCATCGCTCGCAGGGTCATCCTTGAATGCCGTCCATGTAGCAGTCCGCGCCGTTGACGCCCATTCATCCGGCAACCAGAGTTCCCGCGCCTTTTGCTCATTCAAGCGGGCAATGTCGTCTTCGAGATAGCCCATGCCGACGCCGACCCGTTCACGAAATTGCTTGAGCTGGGTCTGGCTTTTGTCCGAAAGCGGGTTTTGCCGAATGTTGAGTGTTTCGCTGAACCGCCGGGTGCTGCCGAACAACCACTCTGGCAGATCCTTGATCTCGTTTTCGCGCAGGTCAACCCGGTCCAGATTGGGTAATCGCGCCAGGTTTTTCGGTATTTCGGTGGCACGGGTGTCCCGCAATGACAGATACCGCAGATCAAACATCCTACCGACATCCAGCGTTGCGCCAAGTCGCTGGTTGGCGCTCAGGTTGAGGGTTTCGAGGGATCGCATTCCGTTCAATTTCTTCAAGGTCTGCTCGGTCAATTGCAGATCGTTGCTCGCCAGGCTGAGGTGTTTGAGCGCCGGCATCTGCGAAAGAGCTTCCGGCACCAGGGTCAGCTTGTTGGTGCCCAGTTCCAGGGACTCCAGGTTTTTGAACGCCTTGAGGAAATACGCTACATCGTTATCCAGTTCCATGTTTTGGAGAGACAGATATTGCACGTGTTCAAAGGTGATTTCTGGTGGCAGGATCGGRAGCTTGCCGACGCGCATCTTGTCCAGCCTCAAACCCGGCACCGACACGTCCTTTTCATTACGCATGAAGAACAGGCGCCGCCAACTGTTCTCCAGGGTGGAGGACACTTGCTGACGATTCTGGCGCCGCTCACTCAGGCTCTCGGTCGCCGATAACCGACCGGTCTCATCCGCGCGCCAGGTACTGAGTACACCTCGCAGCTTTTTCAGTGCTTGTTGTCGAGTTTTGATCGCCCTGGCCCGTGTCAGGTGGTCGCTGCCCAACTCGTCGAGAAACATCCGGGCCTGCGCATCGGTAAACAGCGGGTACAGTTTGATGACCTTGCGAACCAGCGCTCGAGGGTGGGTCGAGTCGGGCACCGGTTCATCTGCTCGCAGGCAGTCTCCAGGCGAAGGCGACTCCTCGATAGCCGCGCCTGAGAACAGCCGCTCAGTGACGGCCCTGTCCTCAACACCCTTGCCCAGCAAATCGTCACACAAGCGCCAGGCGTCACTGTCGTCAATTCCGGTAATGCCCATGGCGGTGCGTTTTTCTACGGGAATCGCGCGCAGGATCGCGCCGTAGAGGCTGTTTGACCCCGAAGCAACCCCAAGCGATTTCCCGTCGCTACCAAAGGCTTCGTGACCGCTCATGGTATTGATTATTACCCGCTTGAGCATTGCGTCTTCGTTACCGACACTGACCGACAACGTGCCGGCAATTGAACCTTCGCGGAGCTCAATCCGCACATCATTGCTCCAGCCACGCAGACGGGAAAGCAACTGCACAGCGAGTTTTCGCGTGTCAGCCTCGGCAATTTCAGATCGAGTAGGAGGCGGATTTACATCCGCCGTCCTCTCACACCACCGTACGTACGGATCCGTATACGGCGGTTCAAGCTATGCGGCTAAGCCGGTTTATCGTATCCAGTACCGAGACCAACCCAAGTTGATCCCATAGCTTCTTCGGCAGCGCCTGATTCATATGAGATGCTCCCGAGCTCCACCATGGGCCTCGGCCATTGAAGGCTGATTTGCAGGCGCGAGCTTCGCTAAGCCCCAGGCGCATC
>NZ_JBFULH010000348.1:0-4341 GCF_056400445.1 Pseudomonas sp. P5_B2
AATTGATGCCGACTGATACGCCGCYATCGCGAGCAGGCTCGCTCCCACAGGGGGTTGGGGTTGATCCAAAAAATCAGTAGTACGGATGCTGCGGACTGTCGATGGCCTTGACACCGTTCTCGCGCCACAACTGACCATACCCCCGCACCAGAAACCCGCCACTGCGCGCAATCCATTGCTCGCGGCGCGCATGATAAGCACGCGGCAAGTCGTACCAGGGCAGTCCCGGCAAGTCGTGATGCACAAGATGAAAGTTGAGGTTCAGGAACAACCAGCGCCACGGCCAGGCCGCTTCATTGAGCACGGTACGTTGCTCGCAAGCAGCGTGGGGACGATGTTCATAGTAGGAGCGAATCATCGCAATCGACAGCGCCGGCACGCTGATCAGCACCAGGTAATGCCACACCGGCAGCACGCTATAACGGACGATGAACGCCAGCATCAACAAGGTCAGCGCACCGTGGGTCGACCACATCAGCCAGGCTTGTCGCTGGCCGGCTTTCAATCGCTGCCCTTCTCCCCGAACCAGCGCCAGTAATGCCAGCGGTGCGCCGAATAGAAAACGCCCCAGGACGGTTTTGTTCAGCCAGTGCAGCCCCTGTTCGAACAGCGAACTACCCTGCCACTGCTCGGTACTCAGATAGCGGCTCTCAGGATCGCGACCCGGAAGGGTCAGGTCTTCGTCGCGGTGATGCAGCAGATGGCTGTCGCGATACAGGGTGTAGGGATACCAGACAGCGAACGGTGCATAGCCGAGGACTTTGTTCAGCCATGTCCAGCGGGTCGGGTGACCGTGCAGCAATTCGTGCTGTACCGACAACCACAACACCAGCAGGGGTATGAGCAACACCGTGCTCCACCACAGTCCCAACCGGTCACTCGCCATGACCAGGCTGAACCAGCCGCCGTATACGCCAATCAACAACAGCCAGGTTGGCCATTCGGTACGGGCGGTAATGCGTTGACGCAGGGTGTCGATTTCTTCTCGGTGGGCGCTATCGAAGTAATGAGGCATGGCGTTGCTCAGATCGGGAACCAGTCCCCTTCTGTGCAACAGCCTTGGGAAATCTTGCAGATTATTTGCTTATATCGTTAGACGTGCAGCAGGAGCCCGATGGCCGGGCTCCCTTGGCGCGGGATCAATGACCGAACACATCCACCTTCTTGGCCTTCTTGTCCGCGCGCTTTTCGATGGCGGTTTTCGCCGGCTTTTTCTTCGCTGCTTTCTTCGAATCCATACCTTTGGACATGATGCGTACTCCACTCACACGGGATGTGAGATCAGGTATACACCTATCCCTGCGCGCGTGTTCTTTTATAATCGCCGGCTTTACACACTGACAGTCCAGCCCCATGCCCGACACCCGGTACACCTTGCTCGACGAGCCGTTATGGCCATTGATGAACAAATTTTATCGCGCTCACCAATCGCCGATTAAGGCCGTGCGCGACGCTCGGTTATGGGTCGCGCGGCGCGATGAGATTGTGGCGGCGCTGTGCTTGCGGCCGGTGGCGGGCGGGTATTGGCTGACGGGGTTGTTTGTCGCTCCGACCTGTCGCGAACAGGGGGTTGCCGGCGCGTTGATCGCGGCGGCGGTCAAGGACCTCGACCTTGCGGTGTGGTTGTTTTGCCATCCGGATTTGCGCGGCTTTTATGAACGTCGCGGCTTTGCCTTCGACCCGCAGATGCCCTATGCCATGGTAGAACGCTTGAGCCGCTATGCGCGCAACAAGCCGATGATTGCGATGGGGCTGGAGCAGGGCACATTCACTGAAGACTTGTGAAAATCCCCTGTGGGAGCGGGCTTGCTCGCGAATGCGGTCTGACATTCGACATTGATGCTGGCTGATCCACCGCCTTCGCGAGCAAGCCCGCTCCCACCTGGGTTCTGCGGCGTGTTCAGTCGTCGGCGTTTGGATCAAGGTCCGGGAACATGACCTCGGTAAACCCGAACTTGCTGAAGTCGGTAATCCGCGACGGGTACAAACGGCCGATCAGGTGATCGCATTCATGCTGCACCACYCGCGCATGGAACCCTGAAGCGATGCGCACGATGGACTGCCCCTTGGGGTCGAAGCCTTCGTAGCGAATCTGCTGGTAACGCTCCACGGCGCCACGCAGGCCGGGCACGGACAGGCAACCTTCAAAGCCCTCCTCCAGCGTCGGGCTCAACGGCGTAATCAGTGGATTGATCAGAATGGTTTGCGGCACCGCTTCGGCGTCTGGATAGCGCTCGCTGTGCTCGAAACCGAAGATCACCAGTTGCAGGTCGACCCCGATCTGCGGTGCCGCCAGGCCAACGCCTCCGACGCTTTCCATGGTCTGGAACATGTCGTCGATCAATTGCCACAACTCGGGGCTGTCGAACATCTCGGCCGGAACCGGCGGGGCAATGCGTAGCAAGCGCTCATCGCCCATTTTCAGAATTTCACGGATCATTTGATGACTTCGTCGGTAGGGGGATGGACCGAGTGATCGCGACCCAATCCCGAAACATGGTGTTTTTGATGGTCATGGCCGGGCTCGCCAGGGTACTTCTCGCCGGGGTCCTTGCCCTCCCTCGACATGTGTTCGATCACCGCGTTCATCTCCGCACCGAGCAGCAGTACCGCAGATGAAATGTAGAAGTACAGCAACAGCACGATGATCGCGCCGATACTGCCATACATGGCGTTGTAGTCGGCGAACGTTTTGACGTACAGACCGAAGCCCACGGAAGCGAGGATCCACACCACCACCGCCAGCACCGAACCCGGTGTAATGAAACGAAACTCTTGTTTGACGTCGGGCATGACGTAATAAATCAGCGCCACCGCGACCATCAACAAAATCACAACGACAGGCCAGCGAAGGATGGTCCACACGGTGACAATAAAGTCTTCGAGACCGACTTGCGAGGCGATCCAGCCCATCACCTGTGGGCCCAGAACCATCAGCGCTGCAGCGATCAACAGCATCCCGGCGATGCCGATGGTGTAGATGATCGACAATGGAAAGCGCTTCCACGCTGGCCGGCCTTCGACCACATCGTAGGCCGCGTTCATGGCGCTCATCATCAGCCGCACACCGGCGGAAGCGGTATACAGCGCAATCACGATACCCACCGAGAGCAAGCCGCCCTTGGATTGCTGGAGCTGGTCAATCACCGGGTTGACCTGTTCCAGCGCCTGGGGCGGCAATACCAGTTCCGATTGCAGGCGCAGCCAGGAGAAAAAATCCGGCAGGTGCAGGAAACCGATCAGCGCAATCAAGAACAGGATGAAGGGAAACAACGAGAACAACATCTGATAGGCCAGCGCCGAGGCATAGGTCGACATTTCATCGTCGATGAACTCGGTGACCGTGCGCATCATCACACGGTGCAATGGCAGCTTTTTCATGTCCGGGAAAATCATTAGCGTCTCCTTTCGCCGCAAGATCGGGAGTCAGTCAGAGCGACTCAAGGGCCGTTTTCTACATCAAAGTAGCCTACTTGGCGACTTTGAAACAATTTCTGCGTTCAAGTTCAGGTTGATACAAAAACGGCCATCCGTGGATGGCCGTTCCTGATCATCTTCAAAGGCCGAATCAGGCCTCGTCGACACCTTTCTTGATGGCATCTTTGGCTTTGCCCACGGCTTGCTGAGCTTCGCCTTTTCTTTCCTGAGCTTTGCCTTCGGTCTGCAGCTTGGGGTTGTCGGTTGCTTTGCCGACACCTTGCTTGACGTTGCCGACCGCTTCGTTTGCCATGCCTTTTACTTTATCGCCAGTGCTGCTCATGGTGTTTCTCCTGTGAACAATTCTATGAGAAAAGTAGTTACACAAGGATTGACCGGAGGCGTTTCAGCGGAGTTTCATTTATTTTGTATCGCACATTTCGTCGATCTTGGCAGGTTGGGCTTTATGTTTGGCGACCAACCCCCGAGAATGCGCAACGTATTCAGGCCATGGCGCTGAAGATCCAATCCCGTAGGAATGTTATGAAACTCGATAAAAAGCAGGCCATTGCCCGCAGAAACCAGGAACTTGGCGGTGCCGTGCTTGGCGTCAACAACTGCCATTTCACCGAATTGAACCGCAACCGCAACATCTGGTGGTTCGATATCCCGGTCGCGCGCCTGGCCGTTGGTCAGTACGAGTGGGTTCACTTGCTGATGCACACGCCGGACACCGACGAGCTGCTGCACCTGAAAGTGCCGACCGTGTTCCTGCGTGAAAAGCTTGAAGGCCTGGTGGTGCGTAATGAAGGCAAGCGCAAGGCTGCCTTGAGCCTGGAGCTGAGTGCCGACAAGGACTCGTACCTGCAAGACATGCGCCCGGCGGGTACCAACGTCAATTTCGCGCCGTTCCGTCTGTAACAC
>NZ_JBFULH010000349.1:0-4329 GCF_056400445.1 Pseudomonas sp. P5_B2
TTGTAGGAGTGCATCGTGCGTAAGTTGACTCAATTGGTTCTCCTCGCAACCTTACTGGTAGCAGGTCCGGCTTTTGCCGACATGAAAATCGCCGTTCTGAACTATCAGATGGCTCTGCTGGAATCCGACGCGGCCAAGAAGTACGCCGTGGATGCCGAGAAAAAATTTGGCCCGCAACTGACCAAGCTCAAGACGCTGGAAAGCAGTGCCAAAGGCATTCAGGATCGTCTGATGGCCGGTGGCGACAAGATGCAGCAAGGCGAGCGTGAGCGTCTTGAACTCGAGTTCAAGCAAAAGGCGCGTGACTTCCAGTTCCAGTCCAAGGAGCTGAACGAAGCCAAAGCCGTTGCCGACCGTGAAATGCTGAAGCAGCTCAAGCCGAAACTCGATAGCGCTGTGGAAGAAGTCATCAAGAAAGGTGCTTTTGACCTGGTCTTCGAGCGTGGCGCAGTGATTGATGTCAAACCTCAGTACGACATCACTCGCCAGGTTATCGAGCGCATGAATCAGCTGAAGTAATCATGACAGCGACTATAAAGCTCGGTCAGTTGGCCGAGTTCCTCGGCGCCACGCTACGTGGCGACCCGGAGAAAGAAATTACTGGGCTGGCCACTTTACAAGAGGCTGGCCCAGCTCAGTTGAGCTTTCTCGCAAACCCTCAATACCGTAAATACCTGGCAGACAGCCGGGCCGCAGCGCTGTTGCTGAAGGCCACTGATGCCGAAGGTTTTGCCGGCAATGCGTTGGTTGTGCCTGATCCGTATCTGGCCTATGCGCGTATTTCCCATCTGTTCGATCCCAAGCCCAAGGCGCCTGCCGGCATTCACCCGACAGCGGTAGTGGCGGCGGACGCCGTGGTTGATCCTGCTGCGAGCATCGGCGCATTTGCCGTGATCGAAAGCTGCGCACGTATTGCCGCGGGTGTGACCATTGGGGCTCATTGCTTCATCGGCGCCCGTTGCGAGATTGGAGAGGGTGGCTGGCTGGCCCCGCGAGTCACGCTGTACCATGACGTACGCATCGGCAAACGGGTGGTCATTCAGTCAGGTGCTGTGCTCGGTGGCGAAGGTTTCGGTTTTGCCAACGAGAAGGGCGTCTGGCAGAAAATTGCCCAGATCGGTGGTGTGCTGGTCGGTGACGATGTAGAAATTGGCGTGAATACCGCTATTGATCGCGGCGCGTTGGCCGATACCGTTCTTGGCAATGGTGTGAAGCTCGACAACCAGATCCAGATCGCCCACAACGTTCAGGTGGGTGATCACACCGCCATGGCCGCCTGTGTGGGGATCTCCGGCAGCACCAAAATCGGCAAGCATTGCATGCTCGCTGGCGGAGTAGGGCTGGTTGGGCATATCGAAATTTGCGACAACGTTTTCATCACCGGGATGACTATGGTGACCCATTCGATTACCGAAAAGGGTTCGTATTCTTCCGGTACGGCAATGCAGCCAGCAGCCGAATGGCGCAAAAGCGCGGCTCGTATCCGTCAGCTCGATGACATCGCGCGGCGTCTGCGACAGCTGGAAAAGCGTGCAGGGGAAGTGACCCCTGGCGGTAATGCTTCATCAGATGGCTGATACCATTTCCATATCAAGTGTGCACAGCCGTTAGACTGCCTGCTTGATTTGCTAGAGGGGCGTGTGTCAGTCGCGCGCTCCCAATCTTTACATAGGCTTCCCCCCGAAATGATGGACATCAACGAGATTCGCGAATACCTGCCTCACCGTTACCCGTTCCTGCTGGTGGATCGGGTCGTGGATCTGGATGTGGAAGGCAAGCGCATTCGCGCCTACAAGAATGTCAGCATCAACGAACCGTTCTTCAATGGTCACTTCCCTGCGCATCCAATCATGCCGGGCGTACTGATCATCGAGGCGATGGCTCAGGCTGCCGGGATCCTTGGTTTCAAAATGCTCGACGTGAAACCGGCGGACGGCACCCTTTACTATTTCGTGGGCTCTGACAAGCTGCGCTTCCGTCAGCCAGTACTCCCGGGCGATCAGTTGATCCTTGAAGCCAAGTTCCTGAGCTGCAAGCGTCAGATCTGGAAGTTCGAATGCCAGGCTTCGGTCGACGGCAAACCAGTCTGCTCTGCTGAAATCATCTGTGCGGAACGCAAGCTATGAGTTTGATTGACCCTCGCGCAATCATCGATCCGACGGCCGTTCTGGCCGACGACGTCGAGGTCGGCCCATGGTCGATCGTCGGCGCAGGTGTGGAAATCGGCGAGGGAACAGTGATCGGGCCGCACGTGATTCTCAAAGGCCCGACCCGAATCGGTAAGCACAACCGCATCTACCAGTTTTCGTCGGTAGGTGAGGACACGCCCGATCTGAAATACAAAGGCGAAGAAACCCGGCTGGTCATCGGTGACCACAACGTCATCCGTGAAGGCGTGACGATTCACCGCGGGACGGTTCAGGACCGTTCGGAAACGACCCTGGGCGATCACAACCTGATCATGGCCTATGCCCACATCGGCCACGACAGCGTTATTGGCAACCACTGCATTCTGGTCAACAACACTGCGCTGGCCGGTCATGTGCACGTTGAAGACTGGGCGATCCTCTCCGGTTTCACGCTGGTTCACCAGTATTGCCACATTGGCGCCCACAGCTTTTCGGGTATGGGAACTGCCATCGGCAAGGACGTTCCAGCGTACGTCACGGTGTTCGGCAACCCTGCCGAAGCCCGTAGCATGAACTTCGAGGGCATGCGTCGTCGTGGCTTCAGCGAAGAAGCGATCCATGCACTGCGTCGTGCCTACAAGGTGGTTTATCGCCAGGGGCTGACGATCGAGCAGGCGCTCACCGAACTCGCCGAACCCTCGGATCAGTTCCCGGAAGTCGCGGTATTCCGTGATTCCATCCAGTCTTCGACTCGCGGCATCACCCGTTAATCATGGCTATTGTGCGTATTGCGCTGGTAGCGGGTGAGGCTTCCGGCGACATTCTGGGCGCGGGTCTGATGCGCGCACTCAAGGCCCAGCATCCGGCGGTGGAATTCATCGGTGTCGGTGGCCCGTTGATGCAGGCCGAAGGGTTGACTTCGTACTTTCCCATGGAACGGCTATCGGTCATGGGCCTGGTGGAAGTGTTGGGGCGGCTGCGTGAACTGCTGGCGCGTCGCAAAAAGCTGATCGCCGACCTGATCGCCGCAAAGCCGGACGTTTTCATCGGTATCGATGCCCCTGACTTCAATCTCAATATCGAACTCAAGCTACGTCAGGCCGGAATCAAGACCGTGCATTACGTCAGCCCGTCGGTGTGGGCGTGGCGTCAGAAGCGCGTGCTGAAGATTCGCGAAGGCTGCGACCTGATGCTGACGCTGTTCCCGTTCGAAGCGAAATTCTACGAAGAGAAGGGCGTGCCGGTGCGATTTGTCGGGCATTCCCTGGCCGATGCGATTCCGCTGGAGGCTGATCGAGCCGCCGCGCGGGCTGAGCTTGATTTGCCGGACGGTCCACTGGTTGCGCTGATGCCTGGCAGTCGTGGTGGCGAAGTGGGCCGGCTCGGCGCGTTATTCCTCGACACCGCCCAGCGCCTGCGCGCCCTGCGTCCGGGCGTACGATTCGTCATGCCGTGCGCCAGCCCTGAACGCCGCGCACAGCTTGAAGAGCTTCTGGCCGGTCGCGATCTGCCGCTGACCTTGCTTGATGGCAAATCCCATCTGGCATTGGCGGCCTGYGACGCGGTGCTGATCGCTTCCGGTACGGCTACCCTTGAAGCGTTGCTGTACAAGCGGCCCATGGTGGTGGCTTATCGATTGGCACCCCTGACGTTCTGGATTCTTAAGCGGATGGTGAAAAGTCCTTACGTTTCCTTGCCAAACCTGTTGGCCCAGCGCTTGTTGGTGCCCGAGTTGCTGCAGGACGACGCGACGGTCGAAGCCCTTGCACAAACCCTTTCACCCTTGATCGAAGATGGCGAGGAACAGACTCGCGGCTTCGACGAAATTCACCGTACCTTGCGTCTGGATGCCTCCAATCAGGCGGCGGACGCAGTACTGAACCTGATCGGCAAACCACAATGAGCAAAACCAGCATTCAGATGGGCCTGGACTTCACCCTGGTCGCCGAAGTCGAAGACCTCGTGGCCGGTGTCGACGAAGTCGGTCGCGGCCCGCTCTGCGGTGCCGTGGTGACGGCGGCGGTGATCCTCGATCCAAACCGCCCGATCCTCGGCCTGAATGACTCAAAGAAGCTCACTGAAGCCCGTCGCGAAAAACTCTATGACGAAATCTGCGAAAAAGCCCTTAGCTGGTGCATCGCTCGGGCCGAAGTCGAGGAAATCGACGAGCTGAACATCCTGCACGCCACCATGCTGGCGA
>NZ_JBFULH010000350.1:0-4321 GCF_056400445.1 Pseudomonas sp. P5_B2
ATGCTGAAGTCCATGCCTTCCGGGAAGTTCTTCTTCAGCTCGGCCATCTTGTCGCGCACTTCGTTGGAGATCTCGATGGCGTTGGAGCCCGGACGCTGGAAGATCGGGATCGCCACCGCCGGTTGGTTGTTCAGCAACGAGCRCAGGGCGTATTGGCTGGATCCCAGTTCGACGCGGGCAATATCTTTGAGGCGAGTGATTTCACCGTTATCGCCGGAGCGAATGATGATGTTCTCGAACTCTTCTTCAGAAACCAGGCGACCCTGGGTGTTGACCGACAGCTGGAAGGCAGTGGCATTTGGCGCAGGCGGCGCGCCCAGTGCACCGGCAGCCACTTGACGGTTTTGTTCACGAATCGCGCTTACCACATCGGTGGCAGTCAGGTTGCGTGAAGCCGTCTTGTTCGGATCAAGCCAGACCCGCAGCGAGTAATCGCCCATGCCGAACAGTTGCACGTCACCGACACCGCCCAGGCGTGCCAGCTCATCCTTGATGTTGAGCAGGGCGTAGTTGGACAGGTAGAGCATGTCGTAGCGTTTGTCCGGCGAGGTCAAGTGCACAACCATGGTCAGGTCGGGCGAAGCCTTGTCGACGGTGATCCCGATGCGCGTCACTTCTTCTGGAAGCTTGGGCTCGGTGCGGGTCACGCGGTTCTGCACCTGCACCTGCGCGTTGTCCAAGTCGGTGCCCAGCGCGAAGGTGATGGTCAGGGTGATCTTGCCGTCAGCGGTGGACTGTGAGGACATGTACAGCATGTTCTCGACGCCGGTGATGGCTTGCTCCAACGGAGCGGCCACGGTTTCACCAATGACTTTAGGGTTGGCACCCGGGAAGTTGGCACGGACCACTACGGTCGGCGGCACAACTTCCGGGTATTCACTGATCGGCAATTGGAACAGCGAGATGGCGCCGGCGATCAGGATCAGCAACGACAGCACCGCTGCAAAGATCGGCCGTGAAATGAAGAATTGGGAAAAATTCATCGGAGTCGTTATCCCTTAACCGCGTGGAGTCGCAGCAGCCAGTTTCACAACCGAACCCGGCGCGACCTTGGCAGGTGCGACTTGGGGCAGGTTGCTGGCTTCGAGCGCTTGTCGTTGTTGAGCCAGAGCGGCGAGGGTCTGTTCGCTGGCCATCGGGATCACTTCAGGGGTGACCGGCGAGCCAGGGCGAACCCGTTGCAGGCCCTTGACGATGACGGTGTCATCCTTGTTGAGGCCATTACGCACAATGCGCAAACCTTCGATCTTCGGCCCCAGTTCGACGGCGCGGTAGGCCGTGTTGTTGTCGGCATCCATGACCAGCACGAATTTTTTGCCCAGATCGGTGCCGACCGCTTCGTCATTGATCAGCACCGCGGAATAAGTGCCGCTACCCACCAGTTTCAGACGCGCATAAAGGCCTGGGGTGTAGCTGCCGTCGGTATTGTCGAACACAGCGCGACCGCGAATGGTGCCGGTTTTCGGGTTGACCTGGTTGTCGATGAAGTTCATCACGCCCTGGTGTGGGTGGCCGTCTTCGTTGGACAGGCCCATGTAAACCGGGGTGGTGGCACCGCGTTTGCCTTGGCGGGCGAGTTGGGTGTACTTGAGGAATACGCGTTCGTCAGCGTCGAAGTAGGCGTAGACCTTCTCGGTGGACACAACGCTGGTCAGTGGTGTGGTATCAGCGGTCACCAGGTTGCCGGCGGTGATTTCGGCCCGGCTGACGCGACCACTGATTGGCGCGGTGACGCGGGTGAAGCTCAGGTTCAATTTGGCCAGGTCCAGCTGCGCCTGAAGGGCACCGACGGCGGCGCGGGCTTCTTGAGCGGCACTGGTGCGCGAATCCGCCAGTTCGGCGGAAATCGCGTTGCTGGTGCGCAGGCGTTCACCGCGCTGGGCTTCGTTTTCACTGCGGGTTGCGTTGGCGCGGGACTGGGCAACCAGGGCTTCGAGGCGGCGGACCTCGGCCTGGAATGGACGCGGGTCGATCTGAAAGAGCAAATCGCCTTTCTTGACCAGTGCGCCTTCAGTGAACGCCACTTCATCAATCTGCCCGGAGACCCGTGGACGAATTTCTACCGTTTCCGGGGCTTCCAGGCGCCCGGTGAATTCGTCCCACTCGTTGACCGGTTGTTCCAGCACCTTGGCGACGCTGACTTTGGCCGCAGGCATCGTCGCGGCAGACTCCGGAGCCTTGCCGCAGGCGCTCATCACCAGGACGGCCAACAGGGCCAACGGGAAGCGCAAATGTTTAAGTGATTGTTCCATGGATGCATCCGCCAATGTATTGAGAATGGACGGATGATGAGCGGCGAGGGTGTATGTCACGAATCGAATGAAGCGAAGGTAACTATCATTCGGAATGATATGAGGGTGGGGCAAGCTCTCTAGCATGCACCTTTGGCTAGTCAGTGAGCAATTGGATTGATGACAATTCAGTGTTGCTGGGAGTGCAAAGGATAGGCTTGAAACCGAGTCGTGGCCATCGCGGGCAAGCCACGCTCCCACAAGGGGAATGCATTCCATTGTGGGAGTGAGCCTGCTCGCGATAGGGCCGCAAGCCCCAACACAAAACCAGGATCAGGCCAGGCTATCCGGATCCTGCAATCGAGAATCGGGCGCTCAACCCAAATCGCTAGCCCTATGTCGTTCAGGCAGCTGGCTCGCCTCATCGCCCCACGTTCGGTTGACGCACTGTCCACGGATGACTGCTGGCCGGTTGGCGATCGCCTCCGCCCAGCGTTGTACGTGGATATATTCGTGCGCAGAAAGAAACTCGGCAGCGGAGTACACCTTGTCCCGCACCAGTTGGCCGTACCAGGGCCAGACCGCGATATCGGCGATGGTGTAGTGGTCACCGGCCAGGTATTGGCATTCGCTGAGACGGCGATCGAGAACATCCAACTGACGTTTGGCCTCCATCGTGAAGCGGTTGATCGGGTATTCGAATTTCTCCGGCGCGTAGGCGTAAAAGTGCCCGAAGCCGCCGCCCAGGTAGGGCGCAGCCCCCATCTGCCAGAAAAGCCAATTCAAGGTTTCCGTGCGACCTGCCGGATCGCTGGGCAGAAAGGCGCCGAATTTTTCCGCCAGGTAAAGCAGGATCGATCCGGATTCGAACACGCGGATGGCCGGCTCTGTGCTGCGGTCCAACAAGGCGGGGATCTTTGAGTTCGGGTTGATCTCGACAAAACCGCTGGAAAATTGATCTCCCTCGTTGATGCGGATCAGCCAGGCGTCGTATTCCGCATCGGTGTGTCCGAGGGCCAACAACTCCTCAAGCAGGATGGTTACCTTGACGCCATTGGGCGTGGCCAGGGAATACAGCTGTAATGGATGCTTACCGACCGGCAGTGCCTTGTCATGGGTCGGTCCGGCTATCGGCCGGTTGATGCTGGCGAATTGGCCGCCGGACGGGGCGCTGTTTTTCCAGACCTTCGGAGGAACATAGGACGCTTTACTCATGAGACGAACCCTGTCGTTTGCTTGCTGTGATCACATAGACCGCGGATGGCCAATTTTTTGACCATGGCAGAAGGCAGCCTGGATGTCATCAACCTTGGCCAACGGCCAGGCCGGAGTCACGTCGCTGCTTTCCACCAGCAGCATCCGGAACTTCGCGCCCTGGATGCGATGYCGTCGCGCCTCCTCATAGGCGGGGCTGTCATACCACGCTGGCCGTTCACGCTCATTCCTGATCCATAGCCTCGGTCACCCCCTGATCCTCACCCAGGAACCCGCCACTCTGATGGTGCCACAGCCGCGCATAGATGCCGTTCTGAGCGAGCAATTCGGTGTGGGTACCCTGTTCGATGATGCGTCCATCGTCCATGACGATAAGTCGATCCATTGCCGCAATTGTGGACAGCCGATGGGCGATGGCGATGACGGTTTTTCCCTGCATCATTTCATCGAGGCTTTCCTGAATCGCCACTTCGACTTCCGAATCCAGCGCGCTGGTAGCCTCGTCAAGTAGCAGGATCGGGGCGTTCTTGAGCATCACTCGGGCAATCGCKACGCGCTGGCGCTGGCCGCCCGAAAGCTTGATGCCGCGCTCGCCCACCAAGGTGTCGTATCCGGTGTGCCCTTGCCGGTCGCTCAGTTGGCTGATGAACCCATCGGCCTGGGCATTGGCTACGGCATTGCGGATTTGTGCGTCGCTTGCATCGGGTCGGCCGTAKGCGATGTTGTCGCGAATGGAACGGTGCAGCAGGGAAGTATCCTGGGTGACCATGCCGATCGCACTGCGCAGGCTGTCTTGCGTCACGTGCGCAATGTCTTGCCCGTCAATGYGAATCTGCCCGCTGTCGACGTCATAGAAGCGCAGCAGCAAGTTGATG
>NZ_JBFULH010000351.1:0-4305 GCF_056400445.1 Pseudomonas sp. P5_B2
GGCAGATGGTGCATTACGCGGCGGCCTTGAGGGACAGTGGCAAACCGGCACTGGTCGAAGCGTCCATGGCCAAGCTGTTTGCCTCGGAAATGGCTGAAAAGGTCTGCTCTTCGGCGTTGCAAACCCTCGGTGGTTACGGTTACCTCAACGACTTCCCGCTGGAGCGGATCTACCGCGACGTGCGGGTCTGCCAGATCTACGAAGGCACCAGCGATATTCAGCGCATGGTYATTTCGCGCAATTTATAAGAAGGAGTCCACTTGTGAGCTACGAAACGATTTTGCTGGAAACCCACGGCCGCGTCGGCCTGATTACCTTGAACCGTCCGCAAGCGCTGAACGCGCTGAACGCGCAGATCGTCAGCGAACTGAACCATGCCCTCGATGGCCTGGAAGCCGATTCGAACATCGGCTGCATCGTGCTGACCGGCTCGAAAAAAGCCTTTGCTGCCGGTGCCGACATCAAGGAAATGGCCGAGCTGACCTACCCGCAAATCTATATCGACGACCTGTTCAGCGACAGCGACCGCGTGGCCAACCGCCGCAAACCAATCATCGCCGCGGTCAACGGTTTTGCCTTGGGCGGTGGTTGTGAACTGGCGCTGATGTGCGACTTCATCCTGGCCGGCGACAACGCCAGATTCGGCCAGCCGGAAATCAACCTCGGCGTGCTGCCAGGCATGGGCGGCACTCAGCGTCTGACCCGTGCCGTGGGCAAGGCCAAAGCCATGGAAATGTGCCTGAGCGGGCGTTTGATTGACGCGGTGGAAGCGGAGCGTTGCGGAATCGTTGCACGGATCATCCCGGCGGATGAACTGCTGGACGAAGCGCTGAAAGTCGCGGCGCTGATCGCCAAGAAGTCGCTGCCGATTGCGATGATGATCAAGGAAAGCGTCAACCGCGCGTTTGAAGTGAGCCTGTCCGAAGGCGTGCGCTTTGAACGTCGGGTGTTCCATGCAGCGTTCGCGACGCAGGATCAGAAGGAAGGCATGGCGGCGTTCATTGCCAAGCGTGAGGCGGAGTTCGTCGGTAAGTAATGTAGCGTTCTGACTGACGCCTTCGCGAGCAAGCCCGCTCCCACATTTGACGCATTCTTACAGGAGGAATGCGGTCAAATGTGGGAGCGGGTTTGCTCGCGAAGCTTTTCAGCTTTTCAGACTAGGTAATTTTTGAGTTCCCGGGCAATCACCATCCGCTGAATCTCRCTCGACCCTTCGTAAATCTGCGTAATCCGCGCATCCCGGTAATACTTCTCCACTGGATAGTCTTCCAGATACCCATAACCGCCATGAATCTGAATCGCGGACGAGCACACCTTCTCGGCTATTTCCGAGGCGAATAGCTTGGCCTGTGATGCTTCCGACAGGCATGGTTTGCCGGCTGTGCGCAGGCGCGCCGCATGCAGGATGAGCAATCGCGCGGCGTTCAACTGCATGTGCATGTCCGCGAGCATATTGGCGATGCTCTGGTGTTCGATGATCGGTTTGTCGAACTGCACCCGGTCTCGTGAATACGCCAGCGCTGCTTCAAACGCGGCACGGGCAATGCCCAGGGCTTGTGCAGCGATGCCGATGCGCCCGCCTTCGAGGTTGGACAGGGCGATGGCCAGGCCTTTGCCGCGTTCACCCAGCAAATTGGCTTCTGGGATGGTGCAGTTATTCAGGGTCACCGCGCAGGTATCCGAGGCGCGAATGCCCATCTTGTGTTCAGTGCGATCCACGATAAAACCGGCGGTGTCGGTCGGCACCAGGAATGCAGAAATACCGCGTTTGCCCAGGTCCGGGTCGGTCACGGCAAACACAATCGCCAGTTTTGCCCGTTTGCCGTTGCTGACGAATTGCTTGGCGCCGTTGATCACCCATTGCCCGTCGCGCAGTTCGGCGCGAGTGCGCAGGTTGTGCGCTTCGGAGCCGGCTTGTGGTTCGGTCAGGCAGAAGCAGCCGATGGCCTGGCCGCTGGCCAGATCCGGCAGCCAGGTCTGTTTTTGTTCTTCAGTGCCGTAGTTCAAAACGGGGCCGCAGCCGACTGAGTTGTGGATGCTCATCAGCGCACCTGTAGCGCCGTCGCCCGCTGAAATTTCCTCCACCGCCAGCGCGTAGGCGACGTAGTCGACATAGGTGCCGCCCCATTCTTCAGGCACCACCATGCCCAGCAGGCCCAGCTCACCCATCTTCGCCACCAGACCGTCGTCGATCCAGCCAGCCTTTTCCCAGGCCTGTGCGTGAGGCGCGATTTCACCACGGGCAAAATCCCGGGCCATGTCGCGGATCATGACTTGCTCTTCGCTCAATTCGATATCGTGCATGGCTCAGTTCCCGCTCTCATCAAGGCCAGTGAAAAAACTCGCGACATGCTCGGGGTCCAGCGCCTGCAAGGTCGGCGGGTTCCAGCGCGGGCGCTTGTCTTTGTCGATCAGCAAGGCGCGCACACCTTCGATCAGGTCGCCGCGCTCGAACCATTGACGGTCCAGATGCAGCTCAAGGGCGAAGCAGTCTTCCAGACTCAAGCGCCGACCACGACGGAGCATTTCCAGGGTCACGCCCATGGCCAAAGGCGAACGGCTGTCCAGCAAGTCGGCGGTGGTAACTGCCCACTCACGGCTATCGGCAACCGTCACTTCACGTAGTTGTTCAACAATACTCGGCACATCGGGCAAGGCGAAGAAGTGGTCGATGGCCGGACGCAACGCTTCTAACGGTGCATCGGGCAGTTGCTGCACCGCGAGTTTCGCCAGCAAGCCCTGAAGGTCTTTGAGTGGCGTGTCGCGCCATTCGAGTTGATCGAGTTTCTCGTCGAGCGTGACTAGCTTCTGACTATCCAGATACCAGTCGGCAAGCCCGCAATAAAGCGCATCGGCGGCGCGAATCTGCACACCGCTGACGCCGAGATACATTCCCAATTCACCGGGAATGCGCGGCAGGAAATAGCTGCCGCCGACGTCCGGGAAGTAGCCTATGCCGACTTCCGGCATTGCCAGACGGCTTTTTTCGGTGACCACTCGCAGATTGGCACCTTGCACCAGGCCCATGCCGCCGCCCAGAACAAAGCCATCCATCAGGGCGAGTACAGGTTTGCGGTAGTGGTGAATCGTCAGGTCGAGGGCGTATTCCTCGACAAAGAAATCCTGGTGCAGCGTGTCGCCGCTTTTGAAGCTGTCATACAGCGAGCGAATATCGCCGCCGGCACAGAAGGCTTTCTCGCCGGCACCGCGTAACACCACCGCATACACCTGCGAATCCTGAGCCCAGGCATCGAACTGACGTTGCAGGTTACGCACCATGTCCAGGGTCAGGGCGTTGAGACCGCTGGGGCGATTGAGGGTCAGGTGACCGATGTGGTTGCGAACCTCGGCCAGCACTTCATTTTGCGTGGCGTCCATGGACGAAGTCCGCGGAGAAGAAACCTGAGCAGTCATCACTAACTCCCTGCTTTTATTGTTCTTTATAGAGATGCTCGCGCGCGAGCGATGCTGGATCGTAGCAGTGCAAATTTGTGATGTACAACCGGCATATGTGCAGGCTGTCTCTGCATTTATGCATGGGGTATGGGGGCTTAGGGTGGCATTAACCGGTCGCGATATTTGTATCCGCTAGGCGGTAGGGGACAGCACTTCACTGATGCTGCGGCGTTTGGCGTGCAATTCACTGGCATGGATCAACTGTTCGAGGTCTTCGGGCGTAACGTCGAAGAACGCTTCCATATCTGCCAATGCCAACTTCAGGTCTTGCGCGGTGATCGCCTGGTTGTCGATGGGCGGGTGGTCGGCGGGGATTACGGCTACCGGTTCACTGGCGCCTTTTGGGTAGCGGATGCGCGTCAGGTTGTTGAAGGCCATAGCGCTGAGCAGCATTGTCGAGGCGCCGAACATCACCGGGCCGAGGGCTTTCCAGTCCATGGCGATGGTGGCGGGGTCAGCCAACACCAATAGCAGCGCCAAGGCCCCTGCCGGGGGATGCAGGCAACGCAGCCAGCACATCAGAATCAGCGCCATGCCCGCCGCCAGACAAGCGCTGCCGAGGGTTCGCCCAAGCACGTGGGCGACCAGCAGTGAAATCACCCCCGCACTCAAGTAGCCGCCAAGTATCGACCATGGCTGGGCGAGCGCACCGGAGGAAACGGCGAACAGCAAGACCGCCGAAGCGCCCAGTGGACCGATCAGGTGCAGAGCCACTTCCATGCCAAACACTTGGCCGCATAACCAAACGCTGAGCATCGTTCCAAGAGCCATGCCGATGGCGGCGCGGCTCCATTCGGAAGGACGGGTGTTAATGGCGGCGGGCATCCAGCGAGCGAGCATGAAGAAATC
>NZ_JBFULH010000352.1:0-4296 GCF_056400445.1 Pseudomonas sp. P5_B2
AGTTTTTCGTGAAGATTTTTATCCCACTGATTGGTTCCGGGATCGGTGTCACGGCGTTCTTCTGCTTCATGTTTTCCTGGGTTGAATTGCTCTTGGCGCGAACGCTCACGTCGGTCAACGCCAAGCCGATTGCGGCGGTGATGACCCGCACGGTCTCTGCATCCGGCATCGATTGGGGCGTGCTGGCGGCGGCGGGGGTGTTGACCATCCTGCCGGGCATGCTGGTGATCTGGTTTGTTCGCAACCACGTGGCCAAGGGCTTTGCCCTGGGTCGGGTATGAGGAACTGATGATGATGGAATGGATGAGTTGGACGGTTCCCACCGCAGTGTTCTTCATCGTCATTGGCCTGATCCTTGTGGGCATGACCACCTGGGAGTTACGTTCGCCGAGCATTCTTCGGCGGGGTTTGTTGCCGATTGCCACCACCCGTGGCGATCGGTTGTTTATCGGTCTTCTCGGCAGCGCCTACCTGCATTTGCTGGTAATCGGCGTGACCGACTGGAGCATCTGGGTAGCGTCCGCGTTGTCCCTGGTGTGGCTGTTGGCTGTGATGCGTTGGGGCTAGTCGAATCGCTCGGCAAATGGTGTCCCGAAACCCAAACAGGAGGTCTCTATGTTCGACAAAAACAATAAGCTGCGACATAGCATTTCATTGGCAGCCATGCTGGCACTCAGTGGGTTGAGCGCTTCGGCCTGGGCCGATGCCTATGAAGACGCTGCGAAAAAATGGATCGGCAGTGAGTTCAAGCCATCCACATTGACAGCCGATCAACAGCTGGAAGAGCTGAAGTGGTTCATCAAGGCGGCGGAGCCGTTTCGCGGGATGAACATCAAAGTGGTTTCGGAAACCATCGCCACCCACGAATACGAGTCCAAGGTGCTGGCCAAGGCGTTCACCGAGATCACCGGCATCAAGCTGACCCACGACCTGCTGCAGGAAGGCGACGTGGTGGAAAAACTGCAGACCGTGATGCAGTCGGACAAGAGCATTTATGACGGTTGGGTCAATGACTCGGACTTGATCGGTACTCACTTGCGCTACGGCAAGACTGAATCGATCACCGACCTGATGGCCAACGAAGGCAAGGACTTCACCTCGCCGACCCTGGACCTCAAGGACTTCATCGGCATCTCCTTCACCACGGCCCCGGACGGCAAGCTCTATCAGCTGCCTGACCAGCAATTCGCCAACCTCTACTGGTTCCGCGCCGACTGGTTCGAACGGGCAGACTTGAAAGCCAAGTTCAAGGAAAAGTACGGCTACGAGTTGGGCGTGCCGGTGAACTGGTCGGCCTATGAAGACATCGCCAAATTCTTTAGCGAAGACGTCAAGGAAATCGACGGCAAGCGGGTCTACGGGCACATGGACTACGGCAAGAAAGACCCGTCCCTGGGCTGGCGCTTCACCGATGCCTGGTTCTCCATGGCCGGTGGCGGCGACAAAGGCCTGCCCAACGGCTTGCCGGTGGACGAGTGGGGTATTCGGGTCGAGGATTGCCATCCGGTGGGCTCCAGCGTGACCCGAGGCGGCGACACCAACGGGCCGGCGGCGGTCTTTGCCACCCAGAAATACGTCGACTGGCTCAAGGCCTATGCGCCACCGGAAGCGGCGGGCATGACCTTCTCCGAGGCCGGTCCGGTGCCGGCCCAGGGCAACATTGCCCAACAGATTTTCTGGTACACCGCATTCACCGCCGACATGACCAAGCCGGGCCTGCCTGTCGTGAACGCCGATGGCACGCCGAAATGGCGCATGGCGCCGTCGCCGCGCGGTCCGTACTGGGAAGAGGGCATGAAGCTGGGGTATCAGGACGTGGGTTCCTGGACGTTCATGAAGTCCACGCCTGAGAAACAGAAACTCGCCGCCTGGCTTTATGCGCAGTTCGTGACCTCGAAAACCGTGTCGCTGAAGAAAACCATCGTCGGCCTGACCCCGATTCGCGAGTCGGACATCAAGTCGCAAGCGATGACCGACCTGGCACCGAAACTCGGTGGTCTGGTGGAGTTCTACCGCAGCCCGGCCCGCGTGCAATGGACCCCGACCGGGACCAACGTGCCGGACTATCCGCGTCTGGCGCAGCTGTGGTGGAGCCACATCGCCGAAGCGGTCAGCGGCGAGAAAACCCCGCAACAGGCACTGGACGGACTGGCCAAGGATCAAGACGCGATCATGACCCGTCTGGAACGCTCGAAAGCGCAAACCACCTGTGCCCCGAAAATGAACCCAGAGCGCGATGCGCAATACTGGTTCGATCAGCCGGGCGCACCGAAGCCGAAACTGGCGAACGAGAAGCCCAAGGGTGAAACCGTCAACTACAACGAGCTGCTGAAGTCGTGGGCGGCGAACGCGCCTAAGTAAGCTT
Organism: Pseudomonas sp. P5_B2; assembly: GCF_056400445.1. NCBI lineage: Bacteria > Pseudomonadati > Pseudomonadota > Gammaproteobacteria > Pseudomonadales > Pseudomonadaceae > Pseudomonas > Pseudomonas sp. P5_B2. The sequence continues at coordinate 2,366 of NZ_JBFULH010000352.1, forward strand.
CTGCACCGAGAAAGGCGAACGGCACCGAGAGGTGCCGTTTTTGTTTGTGCCTGATAGTCCGTCATCGCGAGCAGGCTCGCTCCCACTGTATTGCGGAGTGCCAGCAGACGTTGCGTACGCCACTAAACCTGTGGGAGCAGGGCTTGCCCGCGATAGCGGACTGACATTCACCATTGATGTTGCCTGACCCACCGCATTCGCGGGCAGGCCTTGAACCACAGTTCGTATTCAATTCTGGATGTTTAAGCGTTTAGGTGAAGGAGCAGAACCTTCCCACAATGTTTTCAGGTTGTCCGTCGGACGTCCGCTCTCTAGCCTGTGCACGTCGCTGCCAATTCAGCGATCGGGATTGGAACCCCGGAACCCCGAAAGCGCAAAAGTGGCTTTCATGACGTATGCTTGCGCGCCTTGATGGTGTGCATTCCGTTATGGCGGCTGTGCGCGGGAGACTTCGAGTCTGTCGGGTTTTCGGTGGCCCGGGTTCCAACCTGCGTACAGCTGCCACCCCTTCGATTGGAACCGAATGGGTCAGCTTCAACCATCACACTGAGTACCAACATCATGAAAAAACCAACACCCAATCCTCCCGAAGCAGACGCCGAAGCGGACGCCGATTCGACATCCCCTTACGCCTCCGTCGACACCCGAAAACTCCACGAAGCTGCCGACCGCGCCCTCGACTACTACCTCAACCCCGGCGCTCACATCATGGCCACGCCATACACCCCCAACGAGATGTTCTTCGTCAATCCCAAAGCCGATACCGAATCCTTGCTGGCCAATGCTTGCGAATCCCTGGCTTCGGCCACGGTCATGCTTGGTGACTTTGCTGCGCTGCTGGAAGGCACTCATCGCAAGACTCTGTTGGGGATTGCGCAGGTGGTGATGTTGGGCGAACTGGCGGTGAACAAGGCGCTGGATAACGTCGATCTCGCTGACTGATCAACGGGGCTGAGCAGACACAAAAAACGCGGCGCTGGAAGGGCCGCGTTTTTATTGAATGGCTAACAGCCCGTTTCGCTGTAGTCAGGCAAATACTCCAAAGAGGGTTCCGCCGAGATAGATCACGCAATAACCCAGAAAAGAATAGCCAAGTATTCGAGCGGGAATGATGATCCAGCATCGCAGGGGCAACGGAAAGCGAGCAATCTCATCTATCGCGTCCGGATCACTTACCCACAAAAAATCATCATCCAATAAAAGAATGGTCGAGATGTGGGACAAACGGGAGGAGCGGCCATAGGCGCCGTCTCCCAACACCCGCCGATTGCGAGCGACGAAGTACGACCCTCTCAGGAAAAATTCAATCTCAGTCAGTTTKAAAAAACTGACGTATGTCCTTACGAGCATTGCCACCAGTGCCACGACAAAACAGGCGATCAATACGGCCGTACACAGCAGTTTCAGATCGCTTGCCGGTTTGGAGACGGTCATGCTTAACCGCTCAAACCCAAGCAAAAGCAAAAGTAGACCGGCTCCAATCAAAGCGAGTCGCATGAGGTCTGCCGGAATCTTCACCCATTTTTTCAAATGCTCCGGAAAAACTTCAGCCTCCATGACCGCGTACGGATCCAGCATTTGAAAATAGGTAATTCGACCTGTTAGTGCACCTATCTGCCGGACCCTTTTCATTCGTCCCAACGGGCCATTTCCCAAAGTTTTCCGATTAATGCCCACAAGATGAGATGCAATGAAGTGGCTTTCCAGCTGATCAATCCGGAAATAGGCGGCAAATAACACGATTGCCTCGCTGAGGAAAATAAGTAGCAGTACAACCCCCCATGAGAGGAGGTAAATGAGGTCAAGATGAGGGGAGGTCACGGGTAATCCTTAACGTTGATCCAAACCATCCCAGTACCGTTAGCGACAAAGACGTAGCCCGACATAAAAATTGGAGTGCCAGGTAAGCCGTTAATTTGGTCGAAGCGCAT
>NZ_JBFULH010000353.1:0-4295 GCF_056400445.1 Pseudomonas sp. P5_B2
CGGAATGGGTGTCCCGGGGCTGACGATGATGAACCGCTACATCAGTGGCGACAACGTGCACACGGGCACGATCACCGACGGCAAGGAATGGGGCCGCGAATCGGAATTGGCCTATGTCGTACAGTCTGGCACCTTGAAAAACCTCACCGTGAAGTGGCGCAACGCAACTATTCGGAGAGACTACAGCACCAACGAATTTGACGAAAACCGCGTCTTCATCAGCTACCCGATTTCGTTGCTGTAACTCCAGTTGAGCACGCTGCGTTCATCTGTAGGAATACAGATCGAACGTAGCAGGGATTGTGTAATGTTTTTACGCACTCTGAGCCAGCAGCCAGTCAAGTGAGGGCTTCTATCAGACGGGAAAACCTGCTCCGTCGCGATGTCCTCCTGCCCCCCCTGACCGACTTCGGATAAATTGACCCGTTGATGGACTGACAAGGGTTAATTATCAATATTTGACATCTCGAGCGGTGTCACGCGAGTCCTGTTTGGTGTCGCGCTTATCCTGACGGCAATCGTTGCGACTCTTTTCATCACCCTCCTTGCATTCCTCCTTGGCTTCCCGAGAACCCTCGCGCCCTTCCTGCTTGACGTCGCGCGACTCTTGTCGCTGATCAGCCTGATCGGTCGCGTGAACAAGCGTCGGCCCCCAGAGGCCACCCGTTGCAATGGCCACTGTGGCCAGGACAGTCAAATAATGTTTGCGCATCATGATCTTCCTCCAACCAGAGTATTCAATCACTTCGCGCCCTTGCCGATCACCGCACACGGCTGACGGGCGCAGTTGTACAACGCATACCGGAAAAACGCCTCGGAATGTGGTGGTTAACAATAGTCGACATAGGCGGTCCTACAAGGGCGTTGATTTCCGCCGGTCGCGACAGCCTCACCAGCCCGGTTCCGTGCCTTCCCCTTATCTAGAAAAAAGTCGCAACCCGGCGTCTCTCTGGGATTGCGACTCTTTACTGATACGTCCTTCATGCTTTGGGGACGTTTTCTGTTGATATGCCTGCGGATCTTGCAGGTCTAATTTTGTACCTCAGCCACGTCCCTGTCCGGCGCGTCTGGAGCATCCGGAGCATCTGGGGCGTCCGCCAAATCTCCTCTGGCTGCGCGCGCCTCGGCTTTGGCAGCGTCCCTGTTCGCGTCTGCAGCAGCCCTCGCAGCATCTCGGGTTGCATTTGCGTCAGCCTTGGCGGCGTCCCTGGCTGCATCGGCGGCAGCCCTCGCCGCATCTCGGGTTGCATCTGCGCCCGCGACACCTGCAGCTTTTGCAGCGTCCCTGGCCGCATCCGCGTCAGCTCGAGCGGCATCTCTAGTTGCATCCGCAGCGGCTTTGGTCGTATCTCGGGCCGCATCGGCATCGTTTCTGGCCGCATCCCTGGCCGCATCGGCTGCATCGTTGTCAGCGTCGTTATCATGCGCATTGCCCGGGCCTCTGTTTCCGGCAATACCGCCATGGTCAGCGTCGCCGCGCGCCGGACCTCCATGACCGTCACCATCATGACCAGCAGCATGACCGCCGCCCTCTCCATGGCCACTGCTACCGTGACCATTTCCTGAGCCACCACTGCTGGAGCCACCGCCACCGTGACCACCACTGCTTCCGCCAGAGCCGCCGGAGCCGCTACCGCCACCGTCGCCACCGTGACCACTGCCTCCGGAACCTCCACTGCCAGAGCCACCGCCACCGTGACCACCACTGCCTCCACCACCGCCGCCGCCGCTGCCATCTTTGGCATACACGCTGGAGAAACTACCGATGTAATCGGGCACCAAGACAGTCGATGCCGACAGGACGCCGCCTATTGCGAGCGCCAATAAACATTTCTTGAGAAGCATGATGCACCTCCGCTGGGCGTTGCGGCGTCAACTCCGTAACGAACGCAAACACCAGTGAGTTCCCGGCCGCCCATTGGAGCGGCCAGCCAACCGGCGCGGTCATGAATCAGCAGCAATAGCGAGAACGAGCAACTGCGGTTCCGCAAGATCCCTCAGAGCCAGTTAGCTGTATTGAGTGGAAAAATATCCCCACATTTTTTATAGATAAGTACTGCCCGCTCAAGTTCAACGCCAACACACGCACGATGCAGCACTGAAGATCAGAACTGCTACGCTTGAAACAGTAGCTGTGGCGTTTTGCAGCCTACTGGCGCACGTGTTCTCTGTGGCTGATGGAACAGTCGAATTACCCGATCCTGTGCCCTGGCGAGTCTAATTTCGTTGAGCAAAGGAGTGGACATGGCCCCCCGCAAAAACAAGTCTGCCAACCGCATGGCAGGGCGATCAGAAGACCACGGGGATGAGCGAGTCTTTCACTCGCGCAAGGAACGACTGTACGAAGGTGAGCTATTGCGCGCGCGTCTGCCGCATGCCGTTCACGCCGAATGGAAACCGGCGCGCAAACACCGTGACCCGATCAAACTCCTCGAAGAGTCCAACCGCTATCGACTGCCCAATCTGGTACCTGTGCGCTATGGCCGCATGTTGCGCAGTCCATTCACCTTTTTACGCGGTTCTGCGGGTTTGATGGCCCATGACCTGGCCATGCTCCCGACCACCGGCATTCAGGTACAGGCCTGCGGGGATTGCCACCTGATGAACTTCGGGTTGTTCGCGACACCTGAGCGCAATCTGATTTTTGACATAAACGATTTCGACGAAACGCTCCCCGCTCCCTGGGAGTGGGATGTCAAACGCCTGGCGATCAGTTTTGCCGTGGCCGCGCGCGATAACCGCCTCAGCGATAAAAGTGCACGGGGTATAGCCGCCGAATGCGTTCGTGCTTACCGCGTGTACCTGCGAAAATTTTCCAAGATGAACCCGATGGATGTCTGGTATGACCGCCTGGATGCGCAGGCGATCATTGATATGGCACCCAATGCCGAGATCAAGAAAATCCGTGAACAACTGGTCGCAAAAGCCAAGATGCGTGTCGGCGATTACCTGTTTCCCAAGATCAGCGGCGAAGTCGGGGGGCGGCGACGCCTGATCGATCAACCCCCCATACTGTTTCATGTGTATGAAAAGGGCTTTGCGCGCAGCGTCCATTTGGCATTGCAGGATTATCGATTGTCGCTGCCTCATGAACGGCGCGTGCTCTTCGATCGCTACCGTCTCGAAGACATTGCCGTCAAAGCTGTCGGGATCGGCAGTGTCGGAACCTATTGTTTCGTCGGCCTGTTCTTCTCAGCGGAAAACCATCCTTTGCTCCTGCAATTCAAGGAAGCCTGCCCCTCGGYGCTGGCGCCCTATGCAGGCAAGAGTGCCTACGAGAACCAGGGGCAGCGTGTCGTTACAGGACAGCGCCTGACCCAGTCGTCCAGCGACATTTTTTTGGGCTGGACACGCGGCCAAAACGGCCGGTACTTCTTTGTGCGTCAGTTACGAGACATGAAAATGTCGGCGCCCATCGAAGGCATATCCGCTGCACGGATGAAAATGTACGCCGAGTGGTGCGGTCTTACCCTGGCCCGTGCCCACGCCAAATCAGGGGATGCGGCACTCATCAGTGGCTACCTGGGCAAGACCGATTCCTTCGACCAGGCCATCGGAACATTTGCCATAGCCTATGCCGATCAAAATGAAAAAGACCATGCCGCGCTGGTGGCCGCGGAAAAATCAGGGCGGATCAACGTGCTGAGAGAAGAAGAGTGATGGAGCCGATCCAACAAACAAATCCGGACATCGATCTATCTGCCCCCGAACTCTCACTGATCCAAAGTTGGCAGCACAACGCGCAATCCTGGATCGATGCCATCCGCAGCAGCGCCATTGAAAGCCGCCAGAGGGTCACCAACCAGGCCATCCTGTTGGCGGTAATGGGTCGTCAGCCCGAGCACGTACTTGACCTCGGCTGTGGCGAGGGTTGGTTATTGCGCGCGCTGGCTGAACGGGGCATCAAGGCGGCCGGTGTGGATGGAGACGCGACACTGGTCGAGGCGGCACGGGCAGCGGGCGCTTCACCGGTGCATTTGGCGAGCTATGACGCATTGGTGGAAGCGAAGGTGAACGTCGGCCATGACTACGACCTGATCTGCGCCAACTTCGCGCTGTTGCACCAGGACATCATTCCTCTGCTTGCCGCCATGAACGCCCTGCTCGCCCCTGGCGGTAGCCTGGTGATCCAGACGCTGCATCCGTGGACCACAGCGGCGGGCGATTATCAGGATGGTTGGCGGGAAGAGACCTTCGCCGGGTTCGAGGGGCAGTGGCACCCCATGCCCTGGTACTTTCGCACCTTGTCCAGTTGGTTCAATGCACTGGACATGGCTGGCTTTCGGCTGGTGGGC
>NZ_JBFULH010000354.1:0-4279 GCF_056400445.1 Pseudomonas sp. P5_B2
GCTTCAGTGATGTGCTGACGGTTGTGGCGCAGGTTTTTGTCGCGGATGTAGTCGATGGTGTTGCCGGGGCCGGCGATCTTGCTGGCAAGGATCCAGTCGGCGCGATCGCCACGACTTTTGAAGTAATTGCCGATGTAGCGCTCGGTGGTGGCGTAGGTGTCGGCCTTGGGCGGCACCGGATACATCTCGGCGGTGTCGATGAAATTGATCCCGGCACTTTTGGCCCGTTCGATCTGGGCGAAGGCTTCAGCCTCGCTGTTTTGCTCGCCCCACGTCATGGTTCCGAGGCAGATAGCGCTCACGTTCAGATCGGTTCGGCCTAGCTGTCGATAGTCCATCAGGTGCTCCTTGGGCAAAACAATCATAAAAGCAGGTTGAAATATTTTTCGCAATCTGCATAATTGCGCACCTCTTTCTGCAGTGGAAGTGATGCGCCGCCGCCGAAGAATCTTGCCGTTGAACGGACGCGCCGACCCGAGCCCCCGAAAGCGTCTGTATCCGGCTGCCTTTGACTTGTCAAAGTACGCACTATTCAGTAAGATCCGCCGTCTAATTTACAGGGCGGCCCCTGAGGCTATAAAGAATGAAAACTTTTACTGCTAAACCGGAAACAGTACAGCGCGACTGGTTTGTCGTCGACGCTGCAGGTCAGACCCTGGGTCGTCTGGCCACCGAAATCGCGAGCCGTCTGCGTGGCAAGCATAAAGCTGAGTACACTCCTCACGTTGACACCGGCGATTACATCGTCGTTATCAATGCCGAGCAGATTCGTGTAACTGGTGCTAAAACCACCGACAAGATCTACTACTCCCACTCCGGTTTCCCGGGCGGCATCAAGTCGATCAACTTCGAAAAGCTGATCGCTAAAGCCCCTGAGCGCGTGATCGAGACTGCGGTCAAAGGCATGCTGCCTAAGAACCCGCTGGGTCGCGACATGTATCGTAAGCTGAAAGTCTATGCGGGCGCTGTACACCCTCATACTGCTCAGCAGCCCCAAGAACTGAAGTTTTAACGGAATAGTTCATTATGTCGGCGACTCAAAATTACGGCACTGGCCGTCGCAAGACCGCAACCGCACGCGTTTTCCTGCGTCCGGGTACTGGTAACATCTCGATCAACAACCGCACCCTGGAAAATTTCTTCGGCCGCGAAACTGCCCGCATGGTAGTTCGTCAGCCGCTGGAACTGACCGAGACAGTTGAAAAGTTCGACATCTACGTCACCGTTATCGGTGGCGGTGTAAGTGGTCAAGCTGGCGCAATCCGCCAYGGTATCACTCGCGCACTGATGCAGTACGACGAAACCCTGCGTGGCGCTCTGCGCAAAGCTGGCTTCGTTACTCGCGATGCTCGTGAAGTTGAACGTAAGAAAGTCGGTCTGCGTAAAGCGCGTAAGCGTCCGCAGTACTCGAAGCGTTAATTCGCTTTCACGTTCAAAAAAGAACGCCCAGTTTCCTCACGGAGCTGGGCGTTTTTTTGTGTGTGAGATTTATCAAAGAATTGCGCTGTGACAACTTGCCACATCCGTAGAGCCCCTATACTACAGGGCTTGGCAGTGGACCCCTTCGGTAATTACCTTGTCAGAATTGGGGCTTTTCATTACCATTCGGCAAAATTTTTATAAGTACATAGATTTACTTAGTAGATGCCTGATTTAACAGGCCACAAAGCTGATGGGAGAGGACTGAATGAGCAATGACGGCGTGAATACAGGCCGGCGTCGCTTCTTGGTAGCAGCCACATCCGTGGTGGGTGCTGCAGGAGCGGTGGGGGCTGCGGTCCCGTTCGTGGGGTCATGGTTTCCCAGTGCCAAGGCGAAAGCCGCAGGTGCACCGGTGAAAGTGAATGTCAGCAAAATCGAGCCAGGCCAGCAGATGATTGCTGAGTGGCGCGGCCAGCCGGTGTTCATTGTCCGCCGTACCGAGGAAATCCTGGCGAATCTGAAAARGATCGAAGACCAGCTCGCCGATCCTGATTCCAAACAATCGACGCAACCGGAATATGTCAATCCAGAGACACGTTCGATCAAGCCGGAAATTTTGCTGCTGATCGGTATCTGCACGCATTTGGGTTGTTCGCCTACTTTCCGTCCGGAAGTGGCCCCTGTGGATCTTGGTCCGAAGTGGGTAGGTGGATATTTCTGCCCTTGCCACGGCTCCCATTACGATCTGGCTGGTCGCGTCTACAAGTCGCAACCTGCGCCTTTGAACCTGCCAGTTCCCCCGCATTCCTATGAGACCGATGAGATCATTGTCATTGGCGTCGATACGGAGCAAGCGTGATGAGCAAGTTCATGGATTGGGTAGATGCACGCTTTCCCGCGACCAAAATGTGGGAAGACCATCTCAGCAAGTACTACGCCCCGAAGAACTTCAACTTCTTCTATTTCTTTGGCTCCCTGGCGCTGCTCGTTCTGGTAAACCAGATCGTCACCGGTGTCTGGCTGACCATGAGCTACACCCCGTCGGCAGAAGAGGCGTTTGCTTCCGTCGAATACATCATGCGCGACGTCGAGTACGGCTCGATCCTGCGTCTGCTGCACTCCACCGGCGCGTCGGCGTTCTTCATCGTGGTTTATCTGCACATGTTCCGTGGCTTGCTCTACGGTTCGTACCAGAAGCCGCGTGAGCTGGTGTGGGTCTTCGGCATGCTGATCTACCTGGCGCTAATGGCTGAAGCCTTCATGGGCTATCTGCTACCGTGGGGCCAGATGTCCTACTGGGGCGCCCAGGTGATCATCTCGCTGTTCGGTGCGATCCCGGTCATCGGTAACGACCTGACCCAGTGGATCCGTGGTGACTACCTGATTTCCGGTATTACCCTGAACCGCTTCTTCGCCCTGCACGTTGTTGCCTTGCCGATCGTGATCCTGGGTCTGGTGGTGCTGCATGTTCTGGCGTTGCACGAAGTCGGTTCGAACAACCCGGACGGTGTCGACATCAAGAAATACAAAGACGAAAACGGCGTACCGCTGGACGGCATTGCCTTCCATCCGTACTACACCGTGAAAGATATCGTCGGCGTGGTGGTGTTCCTGTTCATCTTCTGTTCGATCGTGTTCTTCTTCCCGGAAATGGGCGGTTACTTCCTCGAGAAGCCGAACTTCGAAGTGGCGAACGCCTTCAAGACCCCAGAGCACATCGCTCCGGTCTGGTACTTCACCCCGTTCTACGCGATTCTGCGAGCAATCCCGGACAAGCTCATGGGTGTTATCGCCATGGGTGCTTCGATTGCCATGTTGTTCGTCCTGCCATGGCTGGACCGCAGCCCGGTCAAGTCGATGCGCTACAAAGGCTGGCTGAGCAAGATCTGGTTGTGGGTGTTCTGCATCTCGTTCGTGATCCTGGGTGTGCTGGGCGTATTGGCCCCAACGCCAGGGCGGACGTTGTTGTCGCAGGTGTGTACGTTCCTGTACTTCGCCTACTTCATTCTGATGCCGTTCTACACCAGGCTTGAGAAGACCAAACCGGTTCCGGAAAGGGTGACTGGCTGATGAAAAAGCTATTTGCTGTACTGATTCTTGCGGCTATGCCTGTTCTGTCCTTCGGGGCAGAGCATGGTGGACCTGAGCTGAAAAGCGTCGACATCGACGTTTCCGACAAGGCTGCCCTGCAGGATGGCGCACGTACATTCGCCAACTACTGCATGGGCTGCCATAGCGCCAAGTTTCAGCGCTATGAACGTGTTGCCGATGATATTGGCGTTCCGCATGATCTGATGCTCTCGAAGCTGGTGTTCACCGGCGCCAAGATTGGCGACCACATGAATATCGGCATGCAGCCGGCAGACGCCAAGGCCTGGTTCGGCGCGGCTCCGCCCGACTTGACGCTGGTGGCTCGCGTTCGTGGTACTGACTGGCTCTACAACTACCTGACGTCCTTCTATGAAGACCCGTCGCGTCCATGGGGCGTGAACAACAAGGTCTTCCCGAACGTCGGTATGCCAAACGTCATGGCGGCCCTTCAGGGTCGTCAGGTCATTGGATGCAAACAGGTTCAGATCGTCGAAGACGGCAAGAAACAATTTGATCCTCTGACCGGTACCGCGCTGACTCATGAAGCGTGCGATCAGTTGACCATTGTGCCGAAAAGCGGTGCTTTGACCGAAGAGCAGTTCGATGAGAAGGTCAAGAATCTGGTAACCTTCCTCGCTTACTCGGCTAACCCGGTTAAGCTGCAACATCAGCGCATCGGTACATACGTCTTGCTGTACCTGGCGTTCTTCTTCGTATTCGCTTATTTGCTCAAGCGCGAATACTGGAAAGATGTGCACTGATAAAG
>NZ_JBFULH010000355.1:0-4264 GCF_056400445.1 Pseudomonas sp. P5_B2
AAGTGGCTGCGTAGGTTGCGATATCAAGTGTGATGAGCGCACAGGCAGCATGACGGAAGGGGGCGGATTCCATTCCCGCGCAACAGTACGACTTTCTCCGGTGCATTTAGCTTTGTAACATTGCCATTAGGGTACCCGTATAGCCCCTCTTGGTTGTCGACGTTTTTTAACATTTTGCTGCTGTTGGTCCACTAAACAGTCCCGCGCTCACCGGGTTCCACCCTGGTTTTTTGAACCTTTGGCCTTGCTGGCAACACGTCTTCATCACCGTGCAGAAACCAGAAAAGGCTAGCCAAAAGACGATCGGGAGCAGTCTCGCCAATACAAGAAGCGCATCCAGGAACTTGAGCGCGAACTGCGCCGCAAAGACAGAGGCTCGCCAAAACAGCCGTGCGCTTTGGGGGGAGTTCATGCGTTGGTACTGCAAACGGCTGAGGGGCATGGGGAACTGGAGCATTAGTCTTGGCCCGGCGAGATGAGCTGCACGTACGAGCCAAAGAGAAAAAGCCGGAACGTTGCTCGGGTTGACCACGTAATTGGGAACCGTTCGGCACCGTGCATCAGCGATTGTTTTGATTAGCGTCGAATGCGGATTTTTTGCCAGGTGGCATCGCAGATGAATGGGCCAGTGTCGCCGCGAATGGAATACAGGGTYGCCCTATAGATGGCTGACAGACGAGTGCAGTGCAATCCGCGAATTTTTCGGTAAGCCCATTTCCAGTCATGTTTGCTCATGTTCGCTGTCTCTTCCCTGTAGATTAGGCATTAGTTACTTGATGTTACATGTGGGCGGTGGCGAACTATCGAGTTGTATGCTGACAAAATATAACTCGCCGTTTATGGGGTTTTTGAATGGAGAGTCGGTATCGATTCTTGCTGTTGAATCAGCATGGATTAGTGCCTTATGGATTGGTCAGCAATTAAAGAATCATGCGAGGCAGTCTGGATACAAAGGCAGGTCGCGGATTGCGAAGAGGCACTTCTTCTCAATAGCGATCTTTCAGTCACATCAGCATTGGATGTGCCACCGTCTTCGCGAGCAGGCTCACTCCCACATTTTTGATCTTCATGCGGCACAGATTTTGTGATCGGCGTAGATCCCCTGTAGGAGCGGGCTTGCCCGCGAAAGCTATCGTTCAGTCACATCAGCATTGGATGTGCCACCGTCATCGCGAGCAAGCTCGGCTCCTACAGGGGTATGTGGGAGTTAGGCGGCTATTCTTGTTTCATGCTTCTTGAACGGGTTTTCCCATGCTTCAGGTCCAAGGCGTCTTTAAAAGCTACGCCACCCCACAAGGTCCGCTGCCGGTGCTGCAAGGCGTCGACCTGACGCTCAAACCCGGCAGCAGCTTGGCGCTGATGGGCGAGTCGGGCAGTGGCAAAAGCACTTTGCTGCACCTGATTGCCGGGCTGGACAAGGTTGACCAGGGCAGCATCCGCAGCGGTGAACATCGGCTRGAGCAGATGACCGAAACGCAACTGGCCCACTGGCGGCGAAGCGAAATCGGCCTGGTGTTCCAGCAGTTCAACCTGATTGGCAGCTTGCGCGTGGAGGACAATCTGGCTTTTCAGGCGCGCTTGGCAGGGCGCCACGACCCGCGCTGGCAGGCGCATCTGGTGCAGCGCTTGGGCTTGAGTGATGTGCTGCGCCGTTATCCGGAGCAACTGTCCGGCGGCCAACAGCAGCGAGTCGCACTGGGCCGAGCACTGGCGTCAAAGCCGAAACTGTTGCTGGCCGACGAACCCACCGGCAGCCTCGATGAAGCCACCAGCGACGAGGTGTTGAAGTTGCTCCTGGAGTTGCTCGACGACACGCCCACCACGTTATTGATGGTCACTCACAGCCCACGGGTTGCCGCGCGGCTAGCAGAAAAAGTGCTGTTGCACGCGGGGCGTCTGGCTGGCCCGGACGAACGCTGAGGTGCGGGTATTTCGCGAGACATTACGGGCGCTGCTCAGCCATTGGCGGCAGCACCCGGTGCAATTTTTCAGCGTGCTGACCGGGCTCTGGCTCGCTACCAGTTTGCTCACCGGYGTACAGGCATTGAACAGCCAGGCCCGGGAAAGTTACGCCCGGGCCAGTCAGTTGATCGGCGGCGAACCGCAGGCCAGCCTGAGCGCGCCCGGTGGCGGGACGTTTTCTCAGGCATTGTTTGTCGACTTGCGCCGTGCCGGTTGGCCGGTGTCGCCGGTGCTGCAAGGTCGAGTCATCCTCAAGGGTCATGAAGATCAGCGCTTGCAACTGATGGGCATCGAGCTGGTGTCGCTGCCGGCCGGTTCCTCGGTGGCGGGGCAGGCATTGCCGATCGAGCAGATTGTCGAGTTCTTCAGTGCACCGGGCAGTACCTGGATCTCGCCGCAGACGTTGCAGACGTTGCAGACGTTGGGCTTACGCGAAGGTGACCAGCCGACTAGTTTGAGCGGTGTCGCATTACCGCCGCTGCAGGTACAAACCGACATGGCCCCCGGTGTACTGCTGGTGGACATTGGTTTTGCTCAACAGATTCTGGGGTTGCCCGATCAACTGTCGCGCTTGCTGTTGCCCAAGGATTTCAGCGCTCCGCTACCCGATACGTTCAAGGATCAGCTCCAGCTCAAGTCCAGCGGCGAAGAGAATAACCTCGCGCGCCTGACCGAGAGTTTTCACCTGAACCTCGACGCCTTGGGATTTCTGTCCTTTGTGGTCGGTTTGTTTATCGTCCACGCGGCTATCGGCCTGGCGCTGGAACAACGCCGGGGCCTGCTCAGAACCCTGCGCGCCTGTGGCGTCAGTGCGCGAATGCTCATCGCGAGCCTTGCCGTTGAACTCGGCGGTCTGGCGCTGATGGGCGGCCTCGCTGGCGTGGTCAGCGGCTACCTGTTGGCCAGCGTGCTGTTGCCGGACGTCGCCGCCAGCCTGCGTGGCTTGTACGGCGCCGAAGTGGCGGGGCAATTGAGCCTCAGCCCGTGGTGGTGGCTCAGCGGTGTCGGCCTGAGTGTGCTCGGTGCATTGCTGGCCGGCGCCAACAGTCTGCTGCGGGCGGCGCGTTTGCCGCTGCTGGCACTGGCCGATCCGCAAGCCTGGCATCAGGCGCACGCGCGCTGGTTGCGGCGCCAGGGTTGGGTCGCGGCAATGGCGGCGGTGATTGCGCTCAGTGCCTTGATCTGGGGCGACAGCCTGGCCAGTGGATTTGTATTGATGGCGGCGCTGTTGCTCGGTGCCGCACTGGCGCTGCCCGTGGTGCTCAATGCCGTGCTCAACCTCGTTTTGCAGCGCAGTCATTCAGTGCTTGGCCAATGGTTTGTCGCCGATTGCCGGCAGCAATTGCCTGCCTTGAGCCTGGCCTTGATGGCGCTGCTGCTGGCACTGGCGGCGAACATCGGCGCCGGCAGCATGACCGCCGGTTTTCGCCAGACCTTCAGCAACTGGCTCGAACAGCGCCTGACCGCCGAGCTGTACCTCAATCCGCAAACCCCGGCTCAGTCCCGCGAGTTGTACACCTGGCTTAAACAACAGCCGCAAGTCTCGGCGGTTCTGCCCAACTGGCAAGTGTCGATCCAGTTGCAAGGTTGGCCGGCGGACATCTTTGGTGTGATTGATCACCCAACCTATCGCCAGCATTGGCCGTTATTGGAGGCCTTGGGCGACAACCCGTGGGACCGACTGGCCACGGACGACGCGCTGATGCTTAGCGAACAACTGGCCCGACGACTCAAGGTTCGGCTCGGCGATCACCTGACGATTCCCACGCCGGGCGGCCCGTGGTCGCCGCGCATCGTCGGGATCTACGCCGATTACGGCAACCCCAAGGGCCACCTGCTGGTCAACGTCAGACACCTGCTGCAAGGCTGGCCACAGTTGGCGCCCAACCGTTTCAATCTGCGCATTGAGCCGGCATCGATCCCATCGTTCGTCAGCGAATTACAAGCACGCTTTGCACTCGACGACAGCCGCATTGTTGATCAGGCGCGGCTCAAGGGCTGGTCGACGCAAGTCTTCGAACGCACCTTCGCCGCTACCGCCGCGCTCAACAGCCTGACTCTTTGTGTGGCGGGCGTGGCATTGTTCATCAGCCTGCTGACCCAAAGCCAAAGTCGCCTCGGGCAGCTGGCGCCGTTGTGGGCACTGGGCGTAACGCGACGGCAATTGATGCTGCTCAACCTCGGGCAAACCTGGTTGCTGGCGGTGTTGACGCTGGTGCTGGCATTGCCATTGGGGATCGCGCTGGCGTGGTGCCTGGATGCGGTGATCAATGTCCAGGCGTTCGGCTGGCGCCTGCCATTG
>NZ_JBFULH010000356.1:0-4529 GCF_056400445.1 Pseudomonas sp. P5_B2
GTGAAGACGTATTGAGCCATGGAGAACCTTGGGTCAGTGACAGATGAATGATTGGAGCGCAGGCGAAGCCCGGCCAGACCGTGCGCGTCGTCCGAATGATAGCTATCAATACGTGCGCGCTGAAAAAAGTCTGATTTTAGGAGCTGGAACGCTCCCGCGTAACCGGCAAAGCTACCTGATTGACGGAAGGCAGTCCAGCCGAGCGGGACTGGCACTTAGCCACAACTCAGGGCATGCTAGCCGCCCTTCGGGCGTCCGACATAGAGTCCACATCGCGCCAGTCCAGTCAAAACGCAGGATTACAGTTTGTCTAACGCCCTTCCGCCCATTTCCGTGAGTGCCCCCAGTCCTGCGACCGGCTCACCCCTGCGCGGAACCTTGAAGGGCACACTGGCTACCCTCGTCCTGCTGCTGCTCGCCCTGCTGTTCTGGCAGTTGCTGGAMCAGCTCCGCGAAACCCAGAATAGCCAGCGCCAATACACCATCGATTACACCGCCGATCTGGCCGCGCAAGTCAGCCTGAATATGGCACTCAACGCGCAGATTGCCCTCAACCTGCTACCGATCGTCGAGCAACCGCAAAACGCCGACGAACAGCAGGCGCTGCTGCGCAAGCTGCAACGGTCTTTGCCCGAGTTGCGCAGCCTGGCGTTGCTTAGCCCCTCCGGAAAAATCCTCAGTGACAGCGCCGATGACAATCAAGACGCCGATTACCTGAGTGAACTGGTACGGCGCAGTCACGCTCAGGCGCACTACTTCAGCAACGCCGATGACGGATCGCAGGTCCATCTTCTGTTGCATCAAGCCAGTGGTAGCACCCGAGGCTATTGGGCCCTGCGCCTGACACCGACCTTTTTCTCAAGCCTGACCAAACAAGACGAAGCCGGTATCCGCCCGCTGTGGCTGGTAGAAAACCGGATCAATCGCCAGATCATCAGCCGCGACGACGGGATGCCCTCAAGCACACCCAGCGTGCTGACAGCGGATGAACTGGCCAGCAGTGTGCTGACCGTTCCCTTGAGCAACAGCGACTGGCAACTGCGCGGGTTGTTCGATCGCCAACGGGTGCTCGAAGACCTGCTGCCGGCATTCATTGGCAAATGCCTGCTGGGCCTGGCGCTCTCTCTACTGCCCTTCATTGCGCTGCTGAACATGCGCCGGCGTCAACGCCAACTGAATGAGGGCCGTCGACGTTATCAGGACATTTTCGAGGGCACCGGCGTTGCCCTCTGCGTACTCGACGTATCAGGGCTCAAGAGCTTTTTCCACAAGGCTCAATTGAACAGCAGCGAACAATTGCAAACCTGGCTTGATTCCCCGGAACAACGCCGGCAACTGCTCCAGGAATTGCGCATCACCGAGGTCAACCAGGTTGCCCTGCAACTGCTCAACGTCAAATCCTGCGATCAAGCCTGGGACCAGTTGATCGACGGCAACCCGCAGGACGGCACTGCCATCGGCAATCAAGTGCTCGAAGCAGTGCTCAACCAGCAAAGGCAGCTTGAACTGGAAATCAAACTGCAGGATGCCCATGACCGCGATCAGCATTTGTGGCTGGTCCTGCGTCTGCCAGTCGATCAGGACGACTATAAAGCCGTGATCCTGAGCATCACCGACATCACTAGCCGCAAACTGATCGAGCTATCGCTGCTGGAACGTGAAAGCTTCTGGTCCGATGTGGTGCGCACCGTGCCAGATCACCTGTACGTGCAGGACGTGATCAGCCAGCGGATGATTTTCAGCAACCACCACCTGGGGCAGACCCTGGGTTACGCATGCACCGAACTGCATCAAATGGGTGAGTACTTCTGGGAAATCCTGCTGCACCCCGAAGACGCCGATTTCTACCACCGCTCACGCCAGACCCAGCGCGAGGCAGGTTACAGCCAATTGATGCAATGCCAATTGCGCTTCCGCCACCGTGATGGCAACTGGCGGAGGTTCGAGATTCGCGAACAGGCTTTGGCACGGGACAAGCACCATCAGGTCACGCGGATCATTGGTGTGGCCAAGGACATCACCGACCAGATCGAGGCCAGTGAGTCTTTGCGCGACAGTGAGCAGCGTTACCGGATGCTCGCCGAAAGCATCAGCGACGTGATTTTCTCCACGGACAGCAAGCTGTCGCTCAACTACGTCAGCCCTTCGGTGCAAGCTGTGCTCGGTTACGACGCGGAGTGGATCTTCCAGAACGGCTGGCAATCGATCATCGCGAACCCGCAACAACTGACCGGCGTCTTCGGCCTGATGGACCGGGTCAGCAAAGTGCTGGATAAACCTGAGCAACTGGCGCAGTTGCGCACCCAGGTACAGACCCAATTGTTTCTGTTCGATAGCCTGCGGGCCGACGGCCGCAAGATTCCCATCGAACTGAGGGTGGTGCTGGTCTGGGACGAACACGGCGCATTCGAAGGCGTGCTCGGCGTCGGTCGCGACATCAGTCAGCAGCGCCGGGCCGAGAAAGACCTGCGTATGGCGGCCACGGTATTTGAACACTCGACCTCGGCTATTCTGATCACCGATCCGGCCGGTTATATCGTTCAGGCCAACGAAGCGTTCAGTCGCGTCAGCGGGTATGCCGTGGAGCAAGTGCTCGACCAGTTGCCGAACATGCTGACCGTCGACGAGCATCAGGAATCGCACCTGCGCTACGTGCTCAAGCAACTTCATCAGAACAGCACTTGGGAGGGCGAAGTCTGGCTCAAGCGACGCAATGGCGAACACTACCCGGCCTGGGTCGGCATCACGGCGGTGCTCGATGATGAAGGTGATCTGGCCAGTTACGTGTGCTTCTTCAGCGACATCAGCGAACGCAAGGCCAGTGAGCAGCGGATTCACCGCCTCGCCTACTACGACGCCCTGACCCATCTGCCCAACCGCACGTTGTTCCAGGATCGCCTGCACACCGCGCTGCAATCGGCAGAACGGCAGAAGTCCTGGGTGGTGTTGATGTTCCTCGACCTGGACCGTTTCAAACCGATCAACGACTCCCTCGGTCACGCCGCCGGCGACCGCATGCTCAAGGAAATGGCCACGCGCCTGCTCGGCTGCGTCGACGATGACGACACCGTGGCACGGATGGGCGGCGACGAGTTCACCTTGCTGTTGCAACCACGGGCCAACCGCGAAATCGCGCTGAACCGGGCGATTCATGTGGCCGAACAGATTCTCGCCAGCCTGGTGAAACCCTTTGTGCTGGAAGGCCGCGAGTTCTTCGTCACGGCCAGTATCGGTATCGCCCTGAGCCCGCAGGACGGCAACGAACTCAGCCAGTTGATGAAGAACGCCGACACGGCGATGTACCACGCCAAGGAGCGCGGCAAGAACAACTTCCAGTTTTACCAGGCAGACATGAATGCCACCGCTCTGGAGCGTCTGGAGTTGGAAAGCGACTTGCGCCACGCCTTGGAACAGAACGAATTCGTGTTGTATTACCAACCGCAGTTCAGCGGCGATGGCAAACGATTGACCGGTGCCGAAGCCTTGCTGCGCTGGCGTCATCCGCGACGCGGGCTGGTGCCGCCGGGGGATTTCATTCCAGTGCTCGAAGAGCTCGGCCTGGTGGTGGATGTCGGCGACTGGGTGATCGGCGAAGCGTGCCGTCAGCTCAAGACCTGGCACCAGTCGAACGTCCGTGTGCCGAAGGTTTCCGTGAACATTTCGGCGCGGCAGTTCTCCGACGGTCAGCTGGGTACACGGATCGCCAACATCCTCAAGGAAACCGGCCTGCCGCCAGCGTGCCTGGAGCTGGAGCTGACCGAAAGTATCCTGATGCGCGAAGTCAGCGAGGCGATGCAAATTCTCGCCGGGTTGAAAAACCTCGGCCTGAGCATCGCAGTCGACGACTTCGGCACCGGTTATTCATCGCTCAACTACCTCAAGCAATTCCCGATCGACGTTCTGAAAATCGACCGTTCGTTTGTCGATGGCCTGCCGTCCGGTGAACAGGATGCGCAAATTGCCCGGGCGATCATCGCCATGGCTCACAGCCTGAACCTGGCGGTGATCGCCGAGGGTGTGGAAACCCACGAGCAACTGGACTTCCTGCGTGAACATGGGTGTGATGAGGTTCAGGGCTATCTGTTCGGCCGGCCAATGCCGCCCAGCCAGTTTGAAGCACAGTACAGCAATGATGCGCTCTTCATGTTCGACTGAAGTCTTGCAGACAGGCTGATGGCCCCTTCGCGAGCAGGCTCGCTCCCACAGTGGATTTTCGGTGCTCACAAGTTCTGTTTACACCCGAAACCCTGTGGGAGCGAGCCGATGGAAGCTCAAGGCTCGGTACTGACCAACAAGTACGCCGAAGGCTACCCGGGCAAGCGCTACTACGGTGGTTGCGAGTTCGTTGACGTCGTCGAGCAGCTGGCCATCGACCGCGCCAAAGAACTGTTCGGCGCCGATTACGCCAACGTTCAGCCACACGCCGGTTCGCAAGCCAACAGCGCCGTTTACCTGGCCCTGCTGTCGGCTGGCGACACCATCCTGGGCATGAGCCTGGCCCACGGTGGTCACCTGACCCACGGCGCCAA
>NZ_JBFULH010000357.1:0-4259 GCF_056400445.1 Pseudomonas sp. P5_B2
GGGTCACGCCATCCACCTCGGCGCAGATCGGGTGTTCGCGGTCCAAGTCGAATTCAGGCGCCTGACCCTTCAGCCATTCCACGAACAGCATCGGCGCGGGGATGGCGTGGCTTTCCAGCGGCTCGCCTTCCAGACGGCTGGGATAGATACGAATCATCGGT
This sequence comes from Pseudomonas sp. P5_B2, assembly GCF_056400445.1. Lineage (NCBI taxonomy): Bacteria > Pseudomonadati > Pseudomonadota > Gammaproteobacteria > Pseudomonadales > Pseudomonadaceae > Pseudomonas > Pseudomonas sp. P5_B2. The sequence goes on from NZ_JBFULH010000357.1 coordinate 162, forward strand.
AGTACTCCACGCGAACAAACCGGCGCTCGAAACGACGGATAGGGGTAAAGCTGACGTTGCGGCGAGGGTTGATCTCCAGCACCTCAAGCGCACCATTGATCTCCACGACGATGCCGACGTGGTCCTGAACGCTCCCGCGATAAGCGGCGACAACCGCGCCATGCCCCGGCGCGCACGGAGTGACGGTGCGCTGGATCATGTCATCGCACGCCCGGGCAAAGCCGCCATCCGCCTTGCGCATCTCGGACCACTCCGGCCAGTCCGGTAGACCCAAGTCGCGCCGAACCTCCAGCACCAACCCATAACAGTCAACCTGCGGCCACAGTCGACCGCCCTCGACGTACTGACCGAGGGTGTATTTTTCGAGGTTCATAGGTAGCGAAGCCCTGGGAATTTGTTCAGGTTGTAGGTGTTGCGCGGCCAGCCGGTGTCGAGCAGGTCGAAATAGCCGGCGGTGATCGATGCCTGGGTTGCGGTTACGGTGCCTGACTTGATCTTGAAACGATGGGGCGCGTGGGCCGGGGCCCCGAGGTCGTCGGAGGTATAGACCCGATAGACCAACGACATGCTGCGCCGAGCGGCCAAGGCTGAGCGGATAAACGCAGAGGCGATGCCATCGATGTTGCTCAGGGCAAATTTCAGATCCTGCGTGCCGTCGTCATTGCGCGCCGGGATGGCCAGGTCCATTCCGCACGGCGTACACGTCACAATGCCGCCGCTCTCCAGCATCACCATCAGGGGATCCCAGCCCTTGGTCATGTAGTAGGTCGTGAGGCCGTCGGATATCTGCAGCACTTCATGGATGATTTCAGGACCCGCACTGGCATACAGCCTTTTCAGAATGCTCATCGCGCCGTCCTCCTCAACCCATAACCACTGGTGAGTGCGCGGGTGACCTCGCCGTTACCCTGAGCCAGATCGCGAGCGATTTCGCGCTTGGCCTGTTTGATGATGATCTTCATCTGATCGCCGTCACGCTGCGTCTCCACCTGGGCGCTGGCATAGTTGTGCACAGCGACATCCATGTTCCCTTTACCCTCATCCCGAGAGAAGCGATCAAGCGTGCGGTCAAGCTTGGCGCTCGTTTCAGCGGTGGTTACGCGCTCACCTTTCTTCAGGTTCCAAGTGCCGTCAGCCGGCACGGAATCGATACCGTCATGCGCCTGACCATCAAGGGATGCGCCTACTGCGGTCATCAGCACGCCTGCCGCCGCTGTTGCCGCGATGGCCGCTCCGGGCGCGACCGCCGGCCCAACAAACGGAATACCGACCATGGCGGTGAATGCACTGAGGCCGGCCATAGCAACTTGAGCCGCTGCGTAAGAAAGCAGCGCATGACCCACTGACTGGATAAAACTGGATGCCAATCCCTCGGCATCGAGCTTGCCAGTTTCCGCCCACTCCGAAATGGCATCGGTGAGATTGTGAAAAGTCTCTGCGCCGACGCTCTGCATTGAGCTGTAAAGATCCATGCTGGCTTCGGCTTGAGTGGCCACGCCGCTGATGAACCCAGTCACCCCGTCGTTCTGAAGACTATCCACTCTGCTGTAATAGTCCTCTTGCAAGAGCACTCGCTCTGCCAAAGCTTCCCGGAGCATTTCTGTTTCGGTGTCGTACAGGCTTTGGGTGATATCGCCGGCGTTCAATTGTTTTTGCAGATCGGCCATCTGCTTGTTGTGATCTTGCTGAAGCGCCAGGTCCTGCCGCATCCGGTCCCGGGTCTGTTCGCCCATGGCTGCGCCCGCAAGGTCCATGTCAAAACCCAAGCGAACGGTATCGTTTTCAGCATGGAGATTGGCTGCGAAAGCAGCCGACTTGGCCGATTCCTCGTTGGCGATCTTGAGCTTTTGCAGCACATCGAGCTCAGCTGCCAGCCCTTCCAATCGTTTTTGCTGAGTAGCGTTGATGCCAACCAACTTTCCAGATGCCAGTTCAAACCTGAGTTTGTCTGCTTCCGTGGCTTTTTTCTGTGCGTCGGCCGAGGTATTGATCAGGGCGATTTGCCGCTGGTAATCGGTGACGGCATCCTCGCCCCGTTTTGTCAGTGCTGTCGCAGCGGTGGCTGCTGCCGTTGCGGCCTGCTTCGAAGCTGCAGCGCTTTTCTTCTCGGCCTCAACAGCCGCCTCGCTCGCATCCAGGGTCTTGGCCTTAGCAACAAGCAGTTCACCCTCTCCTGCTTTCAGGCCCGTGACAAGACCAGCTCCTATACGGGCGGCGAGTTTATCAGCGCTCGTCTTCTTGCCGGAAAGCACTATCTGTTCATCTAGTGTCTTGGCCAGATCTTTAAAGGCTTTCGACTGTTCTACCACCACCGGCGCGGCAAGGATCCCGTTCAGCACGGTGATTTGCGAACCAAAGGCCTCGACCTTTTGGCGGGCTGTATCGAGCTCGCCTTGTGCGGTAATCAGCGACTCGTTCCATTCGCGCTGACGGGAGTCATCAGGGTGATCGCGCAGCAATCGTTGGTACTGTGAAACAGCGCTCTCTGCGTCGAGTGCCCCCAGCTGCGCGTCCATCAAATCTTGGTTGATGTCCTGCAGGGCCGCCGCAGCCTGATTCTTCGTGAACCCGTCGAATGACTTATTCAGATAATCAATTTTACTGGCCAGCGACGTCGCCGTTTCATCGGCGTCATCGCCGCTGGTGGCGAAGTAGGCAAGCGCACTCGCAGCGAGCAGCACAACGCCGACTGGCCCCCCAAGTAGCGCCATAGCCGCCGATACGCCACGGGCAGCCACACCTATTCCGACTAGTCCCGCAGCTGTTGCGGGGGCTACACCGGCCATGCGTGCAAGTGCTAACTGATAGCGAACCGCCTCGACCTGAGCCGCGGCGAAAGCTACAGCAGTACCAACGGCGCTGGCGGCAAGGCGAGTTGTCAACACCACTGCCAGAGCCGTAGCTGCTTGCGCGGTCAGACCTAGCGCAGTGCGGGCCTCCGGAGATCCCAAAGCCGAGTTAAACGCCTCAACTGCCGCGCGAGCACCATCGAGACTACCCTCACCGGTTAGTAGCCCGGCAACAGTATTGCGCAACGCATCCAGCGACCCGCCGAAGGTGTCGCGCGCAGCCGCAGCGGCACCGCTATACGATTCCTCGAGCGCATTCAGGATGATGCCTTGAGCACCAGCCACATCACCCACGGACTCAAATGACTCCGCAAGCTTCTTTTGATCTTCAGTAAATCTGAAACCTTGTTTGCTCAGAGCGCCGAGGCCGTCTGTCGGTACGTCCAGCGCCCGACCAATTGTTTCGGCGGCTTGCTGAACAGTGGTTCCCGTGCGAGCAGCCATGTCAGATGYGGCTTTAAGAGCTCGCGTGAATTGGTCACCAACTACGCCGGTGAAGGCGAGCAACGCTGTTTGCGCCTGGTTGATATCACCGCCGGAAAAAGTTGTGGCATTCTCCATGGCGTCGGCCATTTCGTTGAGCTGGTCTCGACTGAAGCCTGCCGACTCACCCGTCGACTTAAGCACAGCTGCAAGCTGGGCCTGTTCCTTTTCAGCATCCCGAGTCTCGGCGATGAAAGTGGTGAGCACCGCTCCCACAGAAAAACCGGCAACAGCTCCCGCAACGACTTCGCCAAGTGCATCCCACGCAAGCGAAGCCATATTTGCAGAGTCGGCGATCCCTTTGCCCGACTTCCGAGCAGCCACCTCGGCCTTGTCCAAAGGACCGGTAAAACCACCGATGCGCGCGATAAGATCGAGCGTCAGCGTGCCCAGTGAATTAGCCATCTATAACTCCAAGCGACACCGGCCCTTTCGGATTGGCGAAGTGACCTATTTTTATGCCCATGTCTCCATGGCCTGTTCCAGCGTCAGAGGCGGCTCCGAATCGTGCGGCATGAAGTCGTAGATTTTGAAACCGCCCTTCGTGCTTTTGGAGTTGGCATAGAGCGCCGCCAACATCGCCGTACCTCGCTCTATGCGCATGCCCCAGTTGAGTGATCCTCGCTTTTGGCGATATCTCACCCAACTGCGAAACTCGGCAAGACTCAGGCGCTCTTTGGCTTCCGCGATCGTGGCTCCGATCGAGATCGCAATTTCGTGCCAGAGCTCGTCGGCGTCGGAGAGCTCGTCATCTTTCCCAACTGGT
>NZ_JBFULH010000358.1:0-4250 GCF_056400445.1 Pseudomonas sp. P5_B2
GCTTATAGGTTGACTGACACACCGCATTCGCGAGCAAGCCCGCTCCCACATTTGTTCTGTGTCGACCAGGGGATCTATAGTTGCTGAATCGCATCAGTTACAGCGGTAACACCCCTGTCGTAACAACGCGGTAACACATGCAATTGACTTCCCGAGTTCTCCTCACGACTATAGGCGTCCCGCTGCCGCCAACACGGCGTTTAAGGGCGCAATCCAGGCCTTAAAAGCACGACAACAGACCGTGCGCCTGTATTTAACGAAGAATCACGCGCGTTACTCGCAGTAGTTTTCACAGCGCCTGAATGAGGATCTTTTCATGCCAGCCATCACTCTGACCACTCTGCAAGGTCTCAAGCAAAAAGGTGAAAAAATCACCATGCTGACCTGCTATGACGCAACCTTCGCCCACGCCTGCAATGAGGCTGGCGTCGAAGTGCTGCTGGTGGGCGACTCCCTCGGCATGGTTTTGCAAGGTCACGACAGCACTCTGCCCGTGACGACCGCTGACATGGCTTACCACGTGGCAGCCGTCAAACGTGGCAACACCGATGCACTCATCCTCGCCGACTTGCCGTTCATGGCCTACGCCACCACCGAACAAGCCATGACCAACAGTGCCCTGTTGATGCAAGCCGGTGCGCATATGGTCAAGGTAGAAGGCGCTGTGTGGCTGGCCGACTCGATCCGCCTGCTGGCCGAGCGCGGCATCCCGGTATGCGCGCACTTGGGGCTGACGCCGCAATCGGTGAACATCCTGGGCGGTTACAAAGTCCAGGGTCGCAACGAAAACCAGGCTCGACAAATGCGTGCCGATGCTATTTCGCTGGAACAGGCCGGGGCCGCCATGCTGCTTCTTGAATGCGTGCCCAGCGAATTGGCCGAGGAAATCACCCAAGCCGTGAAGATTCCAGTCATTGGTATCGGTGCTGGCAGCGGCACCGATGGCCAGGTACTGGTACTGCACGACATGCTGGGTTTGGCCATCACCGGTCGCGTGCCAAAATTCGTGAAAAACTTCATGACCGGCCAGCACACGATTCAAGCAGCCCTGAGTGCTTACGTGACTGAAGTCAAAGCGGCGACTTTCCCGGGCTTCGAACACGGATTCTCAGCATGAACACCGTAAAAACCGTACGCGAACTGCGAGCCGCCGTGGCCCGTGCCCGCGGTGAAGGCAAACGCATCGGCTTCGTACCGACCATGGGCAACCTGCACAGCGGTCATATTGCGCTGATTACCAAAGCCTCCCAACGGGCGGATTTCGTGGTCGCGAGCATTTTCGTCAACCCGCTGCAGTTCGGTGCTGGCGAAGACCTCGACAAGTATCCGCGCACCCTCGCCGCCGACCAGGAAAAACTGCTTCAGGCCGGTTGCCACTTGCTGTTCGCGCCAAGCGCTGAAGAAATGTACCCGGACGGTATGGCCGGTCAGACACGCGTCAGCGTTCCGCTGCTGTCTGAAGGCCTGTGCGGCGCCAGCCGCCCAGGGCATTTTGAAGGTGTGGCAACGGTGGTCAGCAAATTGTTCAACATGGTCCAGCCGGACCTCGCGGTCTTCGGCCAGAAAGACTACCAGCAACTGGCGGTGATCAAATCCTTGGCCCATGACCTGAACATGCCAGTCCAGATCATTGGCGAGCCAACTGTCCGAGCGGCCGATGGCCTTGCACTGTCTTCGCGTAATGGCTTCCTCAGCGAACAGCAGCGGGCCGTGGCCCCGGTGGTCTATCGCACGCTGAGTTCGATCGCCGATGCGATCAAGCAGGGAGAGCGGGACTTCCCGGCGCTGATCGACGCGCAGATCAAACAGCTTGAAGCGGCTGGATTGCGTCCCGACTATCTCGAGATTCGCCACGCGCTGACCTTGCGTCCGGCTACGGCGGATGATCGCGATCTGGTGATTCTGGTCGCGGCGTTCCTCGGCACCACACGGTTGATCGACAACCTGCATTTGAATCTCGACGCCTGAACCTAAAACACCGCAAAACAAATGTGGGAGCCCGCTCCCACATTGGACATGCGGTAGTTTTTACATCGTATTGCTGCCTCTTAAGCCTTCGGGCAAACTGCCCGCCGTTCGATTCCGACCTGGGAAAACCCTCATGCACGCCATCATGCTCAAGGCCAAGCTGCATCGCGCCGAAGTCACCCACGCAGTACTCGATTACGAAGGTTCTTGCGCCATCGACGGCGAATGGCTGGACTTGTCCGGCATCCGTGAATACGAGCAAATCCAGATCTATAACGTCGACAACGGCGAACGCTTCACCACTTACGCGATTCGTGGCGAAGAAGGTTCGCGCATGATCTCGGTCAACGGTGCCGCGGCCCACAAAGCCAAGGTCGGCGACCGCGTGATCATCTGCGCTTACGCTCATTACAACGAGGCCGAGCTGCTCAACTTCAAGCCGCGCATGCTCTACATGGCGCCGGGCAACGAGTTGAGCCACACCAGTAACGCCATTCCGGTTCAAGTTGCCTGATCAGTCCACTTGTCGGACCGTCCCGGCTTCGATGTATAAAAAGTACCGGGGGCGGGTCTGACAAAGCCAAGACAGATCGAAGCGCGAGGTTTACTGTATTCGCCCTGTGCCATGAAATCGTGTCGACACAGTTGACCGGACGCTGACCCGCAGCGCTCCGGGATTTTTAGTGTTCAAAAAGCCGTTCAAGTAAAAAGGAAACCCGCAGCGATGGCGTACTACCGCACTCCTCATGACGTGACCGCTCTGCCCGCCTGGCAGGCGTTGAATGACCACCGCCAAGCCATGCAGGATTTCAGCATGCGCGAAGCCTTCAATGCCGACCCGCAGCGTTTTACTCAATTCACCCTGAGCAGCTGTGGACTATTTCTCGATTACTCGAAAAACCTGATCAACGCCGAGACCCGCAACCTGCTGGTAGGTCTGGCGAATGAAGTCGATCTCCAGGGCGCGATCAAGTCGCTGTTCGACGGCGAAATCGTCAATGCCTCCGAAGGGCGTCCAGCCCTGCACACCGCACTGCGCCGACCGGTTGGCGACAAGCTGTCGGTGAATGGCGTCAACGTGATGCCGGAAGTCCATAAAGTGCTGAACCAGATCACCGACCTCGTGGGCCGCATCCACGACGGTCTGTGGCGTGGTTACACCGAGAAGCCAATCACTGACGTGGTCAACATCGGCATCGGTGGCTCGTTCCTCGGCCCGGAGTTGGTGTCCGAGGCGCTGCTGTCCTACGCCCAGAAAGGCGTGCGCTGCCACTACCTGGCGAACATCGATGGCAGTGAATTCCACGAACTGGCCATGAAGCTGCGTGCCGAGACCACGCTGTTCATCGTCTCGTCGAAATCCTTCRACACCCTCGAAACCCTGAAAAATGCCCAGGCCGCACGCGCCTGGTACCTGGCTCAGGGTGGTTCGGAAGCCGAGCTGTACCGTCACTTCATCGCGGTATCGAGCAACAATGCCGCGGCCGTGGCGTTCGGTATTCGCGAAGAAAACATTTTCCCGATGTGGGACTGGGTCGGCGGTCGTTACTCGCTGTGGTCGGCCATCGGCCTGCCAATCGCGCTGGCCATCGGCATGTCGAACTTCAAGGAACTGCTGTCCGGTGCCTACACCATGGACCAGCATTTCCAGAGCGCGCCTTTCGAACAGAACATGCCGGTTTTGCTGGCCCTGCTCGGCGTGTGGTACGGCAATTTCTGGGGCRCGCAAAGCCACGCGATCCTGCCGTACGACCACTACCTGCGTAATATCACCAAGCACTTGCAACAGTTGGATATGGAGTCCAACGGCAAGAGCGTGCGTCAGGACGGTACTCCGGTGTCCACCGACACCGGCCCGGTCATCTGGGGCGGCGTCGGTTGCAATGGTCAACACGCCTATCACCAGTTGCTGCACCAAGGCACCCAACTGATCCCGGCCGACTTCATCGTGCCGATCGTCAGCTTCAACCCGGTGTCCGACCACCACCAGTGGCTGTACGCCAACTGCCTGTCGCAAAGCCAGGCGCTGATGCTGGGCAAGACCCTTGCCGAAGCGGAAACCGAACTGCGTGACAAAGGCATGAGCGAAGACGAAGTGCACAAACTCGCGCCGCACAAAGTGATCCCGGGCAACCGTCCGAGCAACACGCTGGTGGTCGAACGTATCAGCCCGCGTCGCCTCGGCGCACTGGTGGCGATGTACGAACACAAAGTCTTCGTGCAAAGCGTGATCTGGGGCATCAACGCCTTCGATCAGTGGGGCGTGGAGCTGGGTAAAGAAC
>NZ_JBFULH010000359.1:0-4198 GCF_056400445.1 Pseudomonas sp. P5_B2
TCGTATGGGGTGCTGCTCCATAAAGTGACGGGGTAGTGYAGCATGATGTTAATGAGCTATATCCACATTTTCCCACGCACTTCTTCCACCAATAGAGGTTGCCAATGAATTACAGCACTCCACTGACAGCACTATTGGTTACCGCAAGTCTCTTAGGCTGTACCAGCTCTTCCAACCAAACGATCAGCGTTCCTTTGAAAGCTACTCAAAAGAATGCCGGGCAGATCGCCAATGCGACGTTGAACGCCGTGGATGGTGAAACCAATTTCGACTTCTATCTTTCCGGTGTTCCAGACGGCACCATTTTGCCCTTGCGCATCTTCACCTTTGTCAATAAAGGCAGTTGCCAACAGCCTGGCCCGGTCGCCTACGACATGAACGACAGGATTACCACTCAACGCGCTACTGAAGCCGGTTGGACTTTTTACCGAAGTGCACCAATTCCGCTTCCAGACCTGTTGTCTGGGAAATACTCCATCCTTGTGCGTACGACTCCTGAGGATGGCAGCGTTGATATTTTTTGCGGGGATGTTGTGCAAGCGGTTCGGTGAAGTGGTCATGGGGATTTGGTGAGGTGTGGGGCGGGATCAGATGCTTTGTGCGAGGCCAGCAATTACATGAATTTCAGGCATTAAAAAGCCGGCTTGTGGCCGGCTTCTCGGGGACTGGCTTGGATCATTTTTGGTAAACCGCGCCAGCCTTCAAAACGTACACCCGGATCTTGCGTTCGGCTGTGGGACTCGGCGAGAAAATCATCTGCCGTGTCGGTGCGATCTGAGCCGCGGGGCGGGTCGATGCGCAAATGTGGGGCGCAGCATACTGATTATTTGGGGAAATTCCCAGTGTGGTGTTCAGGGTGAGCGATTGCGGTGACGTGTAGCAGGGTTGTGTGTTTACAAAAACGGCACCGCCGGCCGGCGTTTGTTAAGCGTCGACCACCAGAACACCCACCCCAATACCCTTATGTTCTGCTTCTCGATCTGCTCGGCACTGAAGATCTCATCCGGGTGCTCGGTTTTGTTGTAGCTGCGCAGCCGCAGTGCATTGCCCGGCATGCGGTGCAGGTATTTGATTCTTAGCATTCCGTCATGATCGATGGCGTAAATCTCCCCATCAATCACCTTGGTCAGCCCACGGTCGATCGCCAGTGTGGAGCCATCTTCAATTCTCGCGCCCATGCTGTTGCCGAGCATGTGAATGCAGAACACATCCGCATGATTGATTTCCAGGGAGTCGAGATGGCTTTTGGGCAGGCGGATGAATTGGCCGGTGTCTTCCACGATGTGGGTTTTGTGGGATCCCGGGGCGATGGGCATTTCTTTGTAGAGGGGCAGTTCGACATCCGTCGGCTCGATGACCGTGTAGATGCCACGAATCGCCTGGGTGTCGAAGGTGTGGCCAGACTCGTCGAGCAGGTGCAGGTGTTTGGCGTCTTCCGGGCCTTCGCCGGTTTTGAGCCAATGGCTGTTTACCGAGAGTAATCTGGCGACCTCTTCCATGCGGTAGGCGGGCACACCGCGGGTGTACCAGTTGTGGATGTTTTGTGCTTCCGTGTCGAAAAAAGCGGCAAATCCTGTCGTCGTGATGTTCRCTTTTTCGAGGAGTGCTTTGAACCGTGGGCCGCTAGTGTTCTTTTTCATAAACACGAGTCTACGGGCGCAGGGCGGGGCTTTGAATAAACGAACCGTTCAAATTTCGAGGGAAATTTACGACTGGATGTAAGACGTATTTGGAACAAATTAAACAGAAAAAAACCGCAGCGACTGAAAGCTAAACACGCTGTTTAAGACGCTTTATCAGCGCCCACAAAAAACCCCGGATCGACCGGGGTTTTTTCAAGGCGTCAATGGCGCGTGGCCACTGGCGTCTTAGCCTTTATAGGCAGCAGCCGACTTGGTGATCGCTTCGCGGGCGGCATCTGCGCCGGCCCAGCCTTCGATCTTCACCCATTTGCCTTTTTCGAGATCTTTGTAGTTCGCGAAGAAGTGCTCGATCTGCTGGATCAGCAGTGGAGGCAGGTCGGTGTATTCCTTCACATCGACGTACAGCTGGGACAGCTTGTCGTGTGGGACTGCGATGACTTTGGCATCGCCGCCGCCGTCGTCGGTCATGTTCAGGATGCCGACCGGACGTGCGCGGATGACCGAGCCTGGAGCAACCGGGTAAGGGGTTACAACCAGCACGTCGAGGGGATCACCGTCGTCAGCCAGGGTGTTCGGGATGTAACCGTAGTTGGCCGGGTAGAACATCGGGGTGGCCATGAAACGGTCAACGAACAGGCAATCGCTGTCTTTGTCGATTTCGTATTTGATCGGCGCGTGGTTGGCCGGAATCTCGATCGCGACGTAGATGTCGTTCGGCAGGTCTTTGCCAGCCGGAATCTTGCTGTAGCTCATTGGGCGGTGCCCCCGTTAGTTGACCAAAGATACTTGGCCGGATTGACCAAAAAGTGGCGGCGATTATAGGCATATTCCGCCGTGGATGCTACGAGCCAACGGTCGTAGAGACCTTAGTCGCGTGCCTGATAGACCGGGTCTGCAGCCAGAAGTTGCCGTAACCGGCTCAGTGGATCCTGCCGGTAGAAAAGCTTGAACTGCTCATAGACCCGTGGGTAGGCCTCGAACAGTAAATCCGGGGCGCTGAAAAAGTATTCGCTGGTGACGGCGAAAAATTCGGCGGGGTTTTCCGCGGCGTAGGGGTCGATCGCGGTTTCAGCGTCTGGATTGCGCTCCAGTTGCTGGTCAAGGTCGTCGTAGGCCTCTTGCATCACTTTGGCCCATTCGCTGACCCGCATGTCGGGGTGCAGCGGCGGCAAGCCGTTGGCGACGCCGTTGAGCATGTCGAGTTTGTGGGCAAGTTCGTGGATGACCAGGTTGTAGCCTTCCCAGCCACCACTGGCCATCACGCCCGGCCAGGCGAGGATGATCGGGCCTTGCTGCCACGCCTCGCCACTGTGTTCGCCGTCCCATTCATGTTCAACGCCGCTGGCGTCGCGATGGCGCTGGGGGCTGAGGAAGTCGTCGGGGTAGAGGATGATTTCGTGGAAACCCTGATACCAGTTCAAGTCGCCCAGATTCAGTAGCGGCAATTGCGCCTGTGCTGCCAGCAACAGGCGCTGCTCCTGGTGCAGTTCGACGCCGGGCAGGGCGGTCAGGTGTTTGTCTTCGAGGAACAGCACGCAGGCTTCGCGCAGCCACTGGTCTTCAGCGGCGCTGATGCCATCGAGAAAGCTCAGGTGATGGCGCACCCGTTGCCACATGTCGTCGGCAATCGGGTGCTTGGCCAAAATGCGTTGGCGGCGCCAGGCGCTAAGCGACCACATCGCGGATCAGCGCGATTGGGCTTTGGACGCGGCGTTGGCGAGGCGGCTACGGACCATGCCAATTAGCATCGGAACCAGCGACAACAGGATGATGCCCACCACCAGCAGTGACAGGTTTTGCTTGATGAACGGTACGTTACCGAAGAAGTAACCGAGGGTCACCAAGCCACCGACCCAAAGGATCGTGCCGATAACGCTGAAGAAAAAGAAACGCKGGTAAGGCATATTGCCGACGCCGGCGACGAACGGTGCAAAAGTGCGGATGATCGGCATGAAGCGCGCCAGCGTTACGGTTTTACCACCGTGCTTGTCATAAAAGTCGTGGGTTTGTTGCAGGTAGTCGCGCCGGAAGATCTTCGAGTCCGGGTTACTGAACAGTTTTTCGCCTGCCGTTCGACCAATCAGGTAGTTGGTGCTGTCGCCGAGAATCGCCGCGAGCATCAACAGGCCGCCCAGCAAGACGGGGTCCATGCCACCACCAGCCGCAACGGCACCGGCGATAAACAGCAGGGAGTCACCCGGCAAGAACGGCATCACCACCAGGCCGGTTTCACAGAAAATCACCAGAAACAGAATGGCGTAGATCCAGGTCCCGTAGTTGGTCACCAGCATGTCGAGGTAAACGTCGAGATGCAGAATAATGTCGATCGGGTTGAAATCCATAGGGGCACCTGTGGTGACGGCCCGACTCTGCAGGCCTGTGCGGATGACTTCGCGTAAGACTACATAGGAGTGTAGTTTTTCTTACAAGTCGGAAAGCGCTGGATTATACGGGCAGAAAGGTGAAAAGGGCGTTCAGTTTGTGGCGGGGGRTGTCGCGGTAGACCGATGGTTAATGCGTTGCTTTTGCAGGAGTGAGCCTGCTCGCGATAGCCT
>NZ_JBFULH010000360.1:0-4181 GCF_056400445.1 Pseudomonas sp. P5_B2
TTGTTAGGATTGGGCCAGACCAGCATGGCCCTGGCGGATACCGTTGCGAACTACGGCATGACCCTGCCCAACAGCCGCGCCAATGAAAACGAGGCGGACCTGATTGGTCTCGAACTGGCCGCCCGCGCCGGTTACAACCCCAATGCATCGATCACTTTGTGGAACAAGATGAGCAAGGTCTCGGAAGGCTCTCCGCCGGAGTTCATGAGTACTCACCCGGCGTCGGCCAGCCGTATTGCCGCGTTGCAGGCGGCGATTCCCAAGGTGATGCCGTTGTACGAGAACTCGCGTAAATCCTGAGGTTTTGACATCGTCAGTGAGAGCCTCATCGCGAGCAGGCTCGCTCCCACAGGGGACTGCATTTCAACTGTGGGAGCGAGCCGACTCCGGGTGGCGTTCCGACGAAGAACGATAACGAGGCCTACAGCCTTACGAAATCAAACCCATCCACTGCTCTGCATCGCCTTGTACACCGCAACAATCGCCAAAATGAGAAACGCCGACGCCGCCAGTCGACGGATCAGGGTCAGTGGCAGTTTGTCCGCTGCAAAGTTACCCGCCAGCACCACTGGCACGTTGGCAATCAACATGCCGACGGTGGTGCCGAGAATGACCAGCCACAAATCAGGGTATTGCGCCGCCAGCATCACGGTAGCGACCTGGGTCTTGTCACCCATTTCCGCGAGGAAGAATGCAATCAGTGTGGTCAGGAATGGCCCGAACTTGCGAGCGGTGCTGACGTCGTCGTCCATCTTGTCCGGGACCAGGGTCCACAACGCCGTCGCCGTGAAGCAGGCGGCCAGGATCCAGTGCAGTGTCGCATTCGAGAAGAAACTGCCGAACCAGGCACCGACCGCACCCGCAGCGGCGTGGTTGGCCAGGGTGGCGGCAACGATGCCTGCGATGATTGGCCACGGCTTGCGGAAGCGGGCAGCGAGAATGAGTGCGAGCAGTTGCGTCTTGTCGCCGATTTCGGCCAAGGCAACGATTGCGGTAGGAACGAGAAATGAATCCAGCATCATCAGGGTTTTTCCTAAGGGGCGGGTCGACACGGCTATGACACGTACAGCCTCCCCGCCCCGGGTAAGGTGTTCGTGTCATAGGTCTTGTCAAACCCTGCGATCCGTCTGATGCGGACGCTTGGGTCGCATACGCCATGGTCTGAGGACCAAGTATGTTGACGTATGCCGGACGAGCATGGCGCTCGTGGGAGACTACTCCCCTAGGACGGAGCGGATTCTGCCTAGGCAAAATCCGTTAGGCAAGCACTTATTTATCAGCCGCGTTTGGCCCGATAGATTCGGAAACCCTGTCCCTCAGCCTTGATTGCACACACGCCGAGGTGCTCTTCGATCAGAGGTTGATATTTCAGGAAACTGTTGGCAACCAAGCGCAATTCCCCGCCGTTTTTCAGATGTTTGGCCGCTTTTCGAAGCAAGTTCTCGGTGGCGAAGTAATCGGTATGGACGCCGACATGGAACGGCGGGTTGCTCAGAATCGCACTCAAACCCATCGGTGCCGCGTCAATTCCATCACCGGTAATCACGTCGGCTTCCAGACCATTGGCGGCCAGAGTCAGCCGACTGCTGGCGGCAGCAAACGCATCGACGTCGAGCAACGTCACCTGATTGTGCGGATAACGACGTTTCACCGCGGCGCCCAACACGCCGGCGCCGCAACCGAAGTCCAGCAAGTGGCCACTCGGCAACTTGTCCAGATGCTCCAGCAACAGCGCGCTGCCGCGATCCAGCCGACCATGACTGAACACGCCCGGCAAGCTGATGACTTTCAGTGGACCTTCAGCCAACGGCAACTCGTAGGTCTGCGCCAGGCTTTCCAGCGACTTGGCTTCTGGCGCGTTGGCCACAGTGACCAGCCAGAGCTGGCAATGCCGCGCGCTGTCGAGCTTGCGCGGCTTGCCGAAAGGGTTCAGCTGTTTGGCTGCCCCTTCGATGCCGCTGCGTTTTTCGCCTACCAGGTACAACTCGCGACCAGCCAGGCGCGAGGCGAGGGCGTTGAGGATGTAATCGGTCAGGTCCTTGGACTTGGGCAGAAACACCACCGCCGTCTCGAACTCACGTTCGGGCGCGTTCACGCCAAAATGGCTGCGCTCGGCGAAACGCGCATCGAGTGCCGCTTGATCGCCGGCGTGCCAGCACCAACCGTGGGCATCGGGCAGTCGGCCCAGCAGATCATCGGCGGGCAAACCGGCCAACAACACCGAACCCTGGAATAAATCGGGCTGACGAAGCAGTACTTCACTGCGCGGATCCATACTCTGCTCCTTGAAAAAAAGTGCGGCAGTTTATCAACTGACGACCCGCAGCGCTGTACCGTTGAAGAAAGCCTGCGTGTTTTCGGTCAGCTGCCCTACGATCCGCTGCCGCGCCTCGCGACTGCCCCAGGCGTTGTGCGGGGTGACAATCAAGCGCGGGATGTCAGCAGCGAGCAAGGGATTGCCTGCAGTTGGTGGCTCGACGCTCAGCACGTCGGTGGCCGCGCCGCCCAGATGACCGTTGCGCAAGGCATCGGCMAGCGCCTGTTCATCGATCAAGCCACCGCGAGCGGTATTGACCACGAAGGCGCCGGGTTTCATCGAAGCCAGTTCACGGGCGCCAATGAAGTGGCGAGTGTGTTCGTTGAGCGGGCAGTGCAGGGTAAGTGCATCGATCTGCGGCAACAGTTCTTCCAGCGGCAAACGATCCGGCCGGGCAGGGCGACCTGGAATCTGCCCCAGCAGCACGCGCATGCCGAACGCTTCGGCCAGCCGTGCCACCGCTCCACCCAGTTCACCGTGGCCGAGCAAGCCCAGGATTTTGCCTTCCAGCTCGACGATCGGGTAGTCCAGCAAGCAGAACTGTTTTGCTTGCTGCCAGCGACCTTCACCCACGGCTTTTTGATAGTCGGCCAGGCGCGTCGCCAGGTTGAGCAGCAGCATGATCGTGTGTTGCGCCACCGACGGTGTGCCGTAACCCTGGCAGTTGCAAACGGTAACGCCATGGGCGCGGGCAGCGGCCAGATCGACGTTGTTGGTGCCGGTGGCGGTGATCAGGATCAGCTTGAGATCAGGGCTGGCGGCGATGGTGGCGGCATCGATCAGAATCTTGTTGCTGATGGCCACCGTGGCGCCTTTGAGGCGTTCGATTACTTGATCCGGCGCGGTCTGTGCGAACAGTTGCAAGTCGTCAAAGCAATCACGCAGCGGGCTGAGGTCGAGGTCGCCGAGGTCAAGGGATGGGTGATCGAGGAAAACGGCGCGGCGAGAGTTCGTCATCAACTGTACCTTTTGTGCATTGAACTGAAAGCGTAATCTGCCGAGCCTACCAGATGACACAAATGGTTACCCATTGCACCAAAGTGGCTGAGTTGACGCGCTATGCGATGAAGCACCGACATCCCTGTAGCAGCTGGCGAAGCCTGCGTCCGGCTGCGCAGCGGTCGTGAAATCAGGCACCGCGCTCTTACAGAAAGTTCGCATGCTCAGGGTTTACGACTACTGCGCAGCCGGACGCAGGCTTCGCCAGCTGCTACAGGTGGTGTTGTCAGCCTGGACTTTTCATTTCGACCGATCTACCCCAAAAGGAGCCCCAATGTACTGGACCGAGTTCTTGACCGTTGCCCTGATTCACCTGCTCGCCGTGGCCAGTCCCGGCCCGGACTTTGCCGTGGTGGTACGTGAAAGCGTGACCCATGGTCGGCGCGCCGGCACTTGGACAGCGCTGGGTGTCGGAACAGCGATTTTCCTCCACGTCGGCTATTCGCTGCTGGGTATCGGTTTGATCGTGTCCCAGTCGATTGTGCTGTTCAACGCGCTGAAATGGGCCGCCGCCGCGTATCTGTTGTACATCGGCTACAAGGCTCTGCGCGCGCAACCGGCCAAGGCGGTGGCTGACAATCTGCACAAGGAAGCCGGAAAACGCACCGCCCGCGGCGCTTTCACCTCCGGTTTTGTGACTAACGGCCTTAACCCGAAAGCCACGCTGTTCTTCCTGTCGTTGTTCACCGTGGTGATCAACCCGCACACGCCGCTGGCGGTGCAGGCCGGTTACGGGGTTTACCTTGCTGCGGCGACGGCGGTGTGGTTTTGCCTGGTGGCGCGGCTGTTCAGCCAACAGCGTGTGCGTGCCGGTTTTGCCCGCATGGGCCACTGGTTCGACCGCACCATGGGCGTGGTTCTGATC
>NZ_JBFULH010000361.1:0-4178 GCF_056400445.1 Pseudomonas sp. P5_B2
CTGTTACACCGCCTTCGCGAGCAAGCCCGCTCCCACATCTGCTTAAGGTTCGAGGCCGATAGGGAAGAACTCGCCACCGCTCCACACACCCAACCAGCGCTGTCCGTCGATTTCACGGGTCACGGCCAGCTCCACCAGTTGGTAGAACACGTTGCGATGGATCAGTGCTTCGAGGTTGGTGCGCACATGGACATAGGGCGCCGGTTCTTGAGTGACAGGGTCGGTCACCACGCGGATCGGGTGCTCTGCGCCCGCTTCGGTGGCTTCATCAACGTTGGTGGTGAACCGCAAAAGCTGAGCTTCGCCCTCGCCTTCCACCTCCACGGCGATCGCCACGAACGGTGCATCGTCGACCTTGATCCCGACCTTCTCGACCGGCGTGATCAGGAAATAGTCATCGCCATCACGACGAATGATCGTGGAGAACAGTTTGACCATCGGCTTGCGCCCGATTGGCGTGCCCAGGTAATACCAAGTGCCGTCGCGGGCGATGCGCATATCGATGTCGCCGCAGRAATCAGGATTCCACAGATGGACCGGTGGCAAGCCTTTGGTTTTGGGGATTTGCCCCAACAAGTCGTTGGCTTTTTGCGGGCCACTCATGGCGTTCTCCTTGAATTTACTGGTCGCTGATCCCGATCAGGCTGCGCGCGTATTGTTGCAGCGGCGGACCAATCAGGGATTCTGGCTTGTTATCGTGGAATGTCAGTAAACCGCCACGACTCTTGATGGTTGCAGTATCAATCAAATACTGGGTGTTGGTCTCGATCAACATGATCTGAATCACGCCGCTGTCGATACCCAGGCGATCGACGTATTCCTGATCGATCCACTCATCCATGTTGCCGATGCGGTCATCAGCGTTGGCGAACCGGGTATACAGCAGGTAATGGGCACCGGCGCCACGGGCTTCAGCCATGGCTCGGTCGAGACCTTCGGGGGCGCGGGCGCGGCGTACCATCGGGAAGTATTCGATAAAACCGTTGAAGGCTTCTTCGGCCACCACGTTAGGACGCGGATAGGGATCGCCCGGTGGCGCGAACGGTCCTTGGGCGATGTAGATGAACGAGTCCGGCTGAATACGCAGGTTGTTCACCCGACGGCTGTYGCTGTGATCCAGCAGTCCCACGTCACTCATCTGGTAGCGAGTCTCTTCAGCCATGTCGCTGACATTCATGCAGCCACCCAGCACCGAAACGGCCAGCAGCAAAACCAGACTTCGCATCCTACCCTCCAGAGGCCGGTGACGGAAAACCGGCGAATGGGCATTGGATGCAGCTTCCGCGCCAGCTCAAGTTCATTGCCGCCTTATAGATCGCAATCGCGGGCAAGCCACGCTCCCACAGGTCATGTGCATTTCCCTGTGGGAGCGTTGCTTGCCCGCGATGAGGCCGGATCAGCCGCCAATAATCTTCATGACCGTCGCACCACCCGAAAACGCCACTTCCTGCTTGTCACCCAAGGCCTTCACCAGCAGTCGTTGCAACGCCGGCAACGCTTGATGGCGAGGCTTGTCGAGCAAGTCGCCGACATAATGGCGATTGCTCGACGACAGGCAACCATGCAGCCAACCCGTGGAAGAAAGACGCAAGCGCGAACACGTACGGCAGAACGGGACGCTTTCGTTGGCGATCACGCCAAAATGCCCCAGCCCTGGAATTTCATAGCGCACCGCTGTTGCGTMGACTGGCGCATCGGCTTGCAGATATTCATAACGCTCGCCGATCAGGCTCAGCAACTGCTGGAGGCTGACGAACTGTTGCAGGAAAGCGTTGGAGTCGGTGGCCAGGTGGCCCATGCGCATCAGCTCGATGAAGCGCAATTCATAGCCGCGCTCCAAGCAGTAATCGAGCAGCGGCATCACCTGATCAAGGTTCTGGCCTCGTAGCGGCACCATGTTGACCTTGATCTTCATGCCCGCCGCGCTGGCCTGATCCATACCGTCGAGTACGGTCGCCAGATCGCCGCCGCGCGCAATGCTGCGAAAGGCACTGGCGTCCAGGGTGTCGAGGGAAACGTTGATGCGACGGATGCCGGCGTCCACCAGCAACGGCAGCTTTTTCGCCAGCAACTGACCATTGGTGGTCAAACTGATGTCTTGCAGACCCATCTGGCCAACGGCGGTCATGAAGGCTTCGAGTTTGGGGCTGACCAGCGGCTCGCCACCGGTGATGCGCAAACGCTCGATGCCTGCCGCTTCGATCAAATACGCCACGCCGCGCGCCATGGCCTCGGCCGACAATTCATCCTGCGCAGCCACCAGCCGCTTACCGTTAGGCACGCAGTAGGTACAAGCGTAATTGCAGGCTGAAGTCAGACTGATCCGCAAATTGCGAAAACGCCTGCCTTGACGGTCAACGATCATGGATCACTCCGGCGATGGAAAAGTGGAACGCGCAAAACTTGACTCAGAATTCAAGTTTTAGCAAGTCCCATGCCTGAGTATATTCCTGCGGTACTGCGCCATATAGCTAAATCATGGCGCAATCAGGCAGCTGAATGATTCAGCTGCTCGGGGTGTCGTTATCGCGCTTGCGCTTGTTGCCCATGCGCACGCCGATGTCCATCAGGAACTGGAAGAAGCCTTCTTGATCTTCCAGCACATTGCTCCAGAACGGCGAGTGATACAGCGCCACGGCACCATGCACCAACGCCCAGGACGCGCAGTAATGGAAGTAAGGCGGTACGTCTTCGAGCTTGCCTTCGCTGATCCGGCCTTTGATCAGCAGGGTCAGGCGTTCGAAGTTGGAGGCGCGGATCTTGTGCAGTTCCTCGACCATCTCCGGCACTTGATTGCCCTTGACCACCTTCTCTTCCAATCGGTCAAACAAACGATAGCGTTGCGGATCGCGCATGCGGAATTCGAAATAAGCCCGGGACAGCGCTTCCTTGTCCTTGTCGACATCGGCCGAATGCAACAGCTCGTTCAAATCACGCTCGTAATCGAGCATCAAGCGCAGATAAATCTCCGCTTTGGATTTGAAGTGCTTGTAGATCGTACCTTTGCCGATACCAACGGCATCAGCAATCATCTCGACGGTGACACTGTCTTCACCTTGGTCGAGGAACAGCTTGAGCGCGGTATCGAGAATTTCTTGCTCGCGGCGACGAAACTCACGGACCTTACGAGGTTCTTTATGCATAAGAAAAGGTCTGTTGGGGGTCAAAATTCGAAGCCGCGTATTATGCCTAACTTACGCAAAAATGCACGGATCATCCGACCATATCTGTGTTTCTTGATGATTTCCAGCAGGGTCGCCCACCGATGAGAACTCTTCCGAAGCGGCCGTATTCCAAAATTGTTTAAAAATCGCCGCCGGTAAACTGGACGAGGCGCAATAGTGATCAATACTTGAACTGTCGGCGAGACATCTCYCCCAAGTGTTTCGCCGATATTGGTACCAACGGACCGCGTGCCATTGTTTTACTCCTAATGGTCTTAACCCGGATTCACCCCCCAGAACCCGGGTTTTTTTTGCCTGCGATTTAACCTTTCACATGCGCCAGCGGGAACAGGCGCTTGAAATTCTCAGTGGTCTGCTCGGCAAATCTCTGGTAGGACTCACCTCTTAACATTGACAGAAATTCCGCCACTTCACGCACGTACTGCGGCAGATTCGGCTTACCTCGATAAGGGATTGGCGCGAGGTACGGCGAATCGGTTTCCACCAACAAGCGGTCGGCCGGCACCTTGCTGGCCACATCGCGCAATGCATCGGCATTGCGAAAAGTGACAATACCCGACAAGGAAATGTAATAGCCCATGTCCAAAGCAGCCTTGGCCATGTCCCAGTCTTCGGTAAAGCAATGCAGTACGCCGGCCTGCGGCAGTGCCGCTTCGCGCAACAAGCTCAGAGTATCGGCACGGGCACCACGGGTGTGAATGATGACTGGCTTGCCGGTCTGCCGGGCTGCTTGCAGGTGCAGGCGAAACGACTCCTGTTGCAGCTCGGCCGCTTCCGGTTCGTAGTGATAATCCAGGCCGGTTTCACCGATCGCGACCACACGGGGGTGATTGAGCTCGCGCAACAGCCAATCCAGCGCGGGCGCAGCGCCCGGTTGCACGTCCAACGGATGCACACCAACCGAACAGTCGACGTCGTCATAACGTTCGGCCAGGGCTTTGACGTCGGCGGCGTTATCGACACTCACACCGATGCACAGGAAGTGCCCTACTC
>NZ_JBFULH010000362.1:0-4149 GCF_056400445.1 Pseudomonas sp. P5_B2
GGGCAAGACCCTGAAGGAAATTTCCGAGAAGGGCGCCGATGGCTTCTATAAAGGCTGGGTCGCCGACGCCATTGTCACCTCCAGTCAGGCCAACAAAGGCATCATTACCCAGGCCGACCTCGACAAATACAAAACCCGCGAGCTGGCGCCGATCGAGTGCGACTACCGTGGCTACCACGTGGTCTCGGCTCCGCCGCCAAGTTCCGGCGGGGTGGTGATCTGCGAGATCATGAACATCCTCGAAGGCTACCCGATCAAAGACCTGGGGTATCACTCGGCCCAAGGCATGCACTATCAGATCGAAGCGATGCGCCACGCGTATGTGGACCGCAACAGCTACCTCGGCGACCCGGACTTTGTGAAAAACCCGATCGCGCACCTGCTGGACAAAAACTACGCCACCCAACTGCGCGYCGCGATCCAGCCGCAAAAGGCTGGCGTGTCCAGTGAGATCAAACCCGGGGTAGCGCCCCATGAAGGCAGCAACACCACGCACTACTCCATCGTCGATAAATGGGGCAACGCGGTGTCGGTGACCTACACCCTCAACGACTGGTTTGGCGCCGGTGTCATGGCCAGCAAAACCGGGGTCATCCTCAACGACGAAATGGACGACTTCACTGCGAAAATCGGTGTGCCGAACATGTACGGCCTGGTGCAAGGGGAGGCCAACGCCATCGCCCCTGGCAAAGCGCCGCTGTCGTCGATGAGCCCGACCATCGTCACCAAGGACGGCAAGGTGGTGATGGTCGTCGGCACCCCCGGCGGCAGTCGCATCATCACCGCCACCTTGCTGACCATGCTCAACGTCATCGACTACGGCATGAACATCCAGGAAGCAGTGGACGCACCGCGTTTCCACCAGCAGTGGTTGCCGGAAGAAACCAACCTGGAGACCTTCACCACCAGTCCGGACACGGTGAAGATCCTCGAAAGCTGGGGGCATAAATTTGCCGGGCCACAGGATGCCAACCACGTCGCGGCGATCCTGGTCGGCGCGCCTYCACTGGAAGGCAAGCCGGTCGGCAAAAACCGCTTCTACGGCGCCAACGATCCCCGTCGCAACACCGGGCTGTCGCTTGGCTACTAACGCTTGAGTTTGAAAGGGGGCGGAGCTGTTTTCGTCCCCTGATTCACTGATTGTTCAAGGAGCGAATCATGGCCACTGCGCTGTTAATCATCGACGTCCAGCAAGCACTATGCGCTGGCGAGTACGAGTGCTTTGAAATCAATCGCGTCATCGAAAACATCAACCACATGAGCATCCGTGCCCGGATCGCCGGGGTGCCGGTCGTGTTCATTCAGCACGAAGAAGCGGACGGTCCTCTGATACACAACACCGCTGGCTGGCAACTGGCCGAAGCGCTGGAGAACGCCCCCGAGGATATTCGCTTACGCAAAACCACCCCGGATTCGTTCTACCAGACCCACCTGAAAGACCTGCTGCCGAGAGAGGATTACGAGCGCCTGATCATTTGCGGGCTGCAAACCGACTACTGCGTTAACGCGACCGTGCGCCAGGCGCTGAAACTGGGGTATGACGTGGTGCTGGCGGCGGATGCGCATTCCACCGTCGACAACGGCAATCTAAGCGCCGAAGACATCATCGCCGAGCACAACAAGGATCTCGCACACTTGACCGGTTCAGTGGCGCGGATTGATGTCATGCCGGCGGGTGAGATCCGCATCTGAAACCACTGCCGGATCAACGGACACGAATTGTCATGAAATGAAAAAGCGCTGTCGCCGATTGAAAAATTGAAAACACCCCCGTCTGTAAACTCTTCTCACGAACTGCACTGCAAGCCCCGCAATTCGACGGCTCGACCGCACAGACCTTCAGTCGTAAAGAGAACAACAAAATGAGCGTAGAAAAACTGATCGGCGATCTTCTCGCCGAGCTAATCGGTGTCAGCCCCGACGGCCCATCCAACGAGAGTCCGCAGCAGTACAAAGAGCTGTTCCAGCTCGATCAGGATGTCTTCCATCCGGATTACGTGGCCAACGACCTACGCTTCGGCGTGCTCGAAGAACATTGAGGGTTTGAAAGGGGGCGGATCTATGTTCGTCCCTTGATTTCCCGGCTGCAAAAATCCTGATCCACTCCGCCAGGAAGGCACTCACCACCTCCCGTTGTCATTTTTGTAGACAGCTGTAAGGCGCATTGCCGTCATTGTACTTTTCTTATATCTGAAGGTGTTTCCTCCATGCGTAAGCTACTTTTGCTGGTCATTCTGGCTGTTGTGGTAACAGGCTGCTCCAGCCGTAAAGACTTCTACGCAACCGGCGGGAGCCGTGCGGATGGCTCGATCGATATGGCTTATGATTTCAAACCCTTTGAGACGCCGGTCGTTGACTATAAGCAAGCCGAGTCAATTGCAAACAACAAATGTGCGGTTTGGGGTTACACACGCGCCGAACCTTTCGGTGGGCAAACCCAGAACTGCCAGGTCCGCGATGGCTGGGGTAATTGCACCGCTGGCCAGATGATCGTCAAATATCAATGCATCGGAAACATCACACCGCCTACTCAAGCCTCAGCGTCTACGCTCCCGTCGGTTCCGGTTGGAATGCTGACTCCTGCTCAATACAAGGAATCGCGCGTGAAAGCGTTGATGGATCAACACCTTCCCTATGCCGAGTACCAGAAGCAGTATCAGGCGATCATGGCTGAATAATGCGGTCGACGCTGGTTTATGGTGTGGTTCAGTTTCTCTGAAACTCCCTGGACTGAAAGGGGGACAGATATATTTTCGTCCCTTGATTACCCCACTGCAAAAATCTCAATCAACTCCGCCAGAAACGCACCCACCACCTCCCGTTGCCGCGCCGAATGGCGAACCGCTGCATGGAAGCCAACCTCGTAGCGCAACTGCTCCGTATTCAGTGGATGCAACTGCCCCATCTCTTCATGTTTGGCCGCGTAGTGCTGTGGCAGAAAGCCCAAATGCTGGCCCGACAGAATGAGCAGGGCGGCGCCGTCCATGCTGTCGGTGAGCACCGTCAAGCGCTCGATGGACGTGGGCGCGGGCATTTCCGGCAAGGGGTGGCTGGGCCAGACCCAATCGTAATCGCGTACGTCATCGCGGCTCAGCGCACCCACGTGCTCGAACAGCGGATGCGCCGGTGCGCAGTAGGCGATTTGGGTTTCTTGGAACAACGGGTAGTAATCGATATTGGGCAAGCGGTGCCAGAAATAACCGATGGCCAGATCGATGTGGCCGTTGATGATTTTCTCTTCCAGCAAGGAAGACGACAGTTCGGTGAAGTGGAAGTACAGCCCCTCATGCCGCGAGCGCAGACGGGCAATGGCCAGGGCAATGTTCTTGTTGGCGGACGGATCGATTTGACCGAGCAAGCCGATGTTGATATTCCCCGACACCTTGCGATTGATGTGCTGCACTTCAACCCGAAAGCCCTCGGCCGCCGCCAGTAACCGACGGGCCGCTTCGACAAATTGGCCACCCTTGGGCGTCACCGAAAACCCGCCGCGCCCGCGCTCGCACAAGCGAAATCCCACCCGCGCTTCCAGCGTCGCCAACTGCGCGCTGATGGTGGGTTGCGTGGTATTGAGCGCGGTCTGCGCGGCCGAGATTCCGCCCGCCTCAACGACGGTCAGAAAAACCCGGATCAAACGCAGATCCAGCTCCGATACAGTGCCCAGCATGTGTGCCTCCGAGGTTTGCCACATAGACGCGGGTCTATGTAAACAGTGCGACTGCGATATTTAACTGCCCTGACCAACGCCCTACATTGCAATGAAACCGGCGCTTTGCCCATAAAAACAACAATCTCAGCATAGGAACATTCGTATGTCAGGGTCCTCACAGTCTGCGCACGCCCTCGAATCGAGCAGCGGGTTGGCCATCGAAGGCCACTCGATCGATTACATTCCGGAAAACGAACGTCACGCCAAACTCTGCAGCCAGGGGCCTTTCTGGTTTCTCGGTAACTTCCACTTCTTCACCATCTCCATCGGTTTTGTCGGCCCGAGCCTCGGCTTGTCGGCACTGTGGACGATGCTGGCCGGTGCGCTGGGCATTATGTTCGGCACCATCTTCATGGCCTTTCACGGCTCGCAAGGTCCGGAAATGGGCCTGCCGCAAATGATCCAGTCCCGCGCCCAGTTCGGGTATCGCGGGGTAATCC
>NZ_JBFULH010000363.1:0-4140 GCF_056400445.1 Pseudomonas sp. P5_B2
ACGATATGTTTTACGTCTTGGGCGTGATCCTTGTGAGCAATCATCACCGCATCCGGGGTGTCGATCACCAGCAAGTTCTCGACTCCGACCAGAGCTGTTAGCCGACCTTCGCTGTTAACGTAGTTGTTGTAAGAGGAATGAGACAGCACCTCTCCTTCAAAGCGGTTACCGTTTTCATCAGGCTCGGTCAGCTCACTGACAGCATTCCATGATCCGATGTCACTCCAGCCGATGTCACATGGTACGGTCGCTACTTTGGAGGAACGCTCCATCAAAGCGTAGTCGATAGAAATATCTGGCACCTCTGCGAATGCATCCGCATCGAGTGCAAGGCAACGGTAATTGGCAGATGAAGTAAGGCGCGATGTTTCAATCGTCCGGCTGACGGCCTCCACTACGTCGGGAACATGCAGGCGAAGCTCTTCGAGGACAGTGCCCACCCGGAAGCAGAACATCCCTGAGTTCCAATAATAGTTGCCTGCGGCGACATAACTTTGCGCGGTGTCAAGATTGGGCTTTTCGACAAAGCGCGCCACTTTCAGGCCTCCCYTCAGCGGGGCATCTTTCTGCGCTTCGATGTAGCCAAACCCTGTTTCAGGATACGTCGGCTGGATACCGAAGGTGACCAACCAGCCTTCGGCGGCAAGCGTCATGGCACTGGTTACGGCTGCGGCAAACGCTTTTTCATCATTAATCAGATGGTCAGCAGCCAGCACCAGCATTTGGGCGTCGGGACCATGCGTGGACTCCAGCTGAAGCGCGGCGGCAGCAACGGCTGCTGCGGTATTACGACCAAAAGGCTCCAGGATAAAGCCCTGAGGGTGTTTAGCTGAATTGACTGCGCCGTATTCGTCTTCAGTCTTGAACAGGAGTTCACGGTTGGTCACCGTAAGAACCTCCACAACACCTTCCAGACGCGAAGCACGAAGAAAGGTTTTCTGTATCAGATTCTGGCCATCTGGCAGCTCCATGAACGGCTTGGGATGGGCTTCTCGAGAAACGGGCCACAACCGGCTGCCCACTCCGCCAGACAAAATTACGGGAATCAGTACCATGCGCTAAATCCTTAATCCCCCTTCTGGCAGATACATCCAGAAAGTGGGGCTCAGTTATATTTTGGGTCATCCTTACATTGTCAGCGATGCAAATTCATTGCTCAAGGCGATTGCAAAGGTGAGAGCTCGACCTCGATCCAAGCCCCTCGACTTTGTGCCTGGCGCCTCTCTGATTGACCTGCTCAGATACCAGACTACCTTTTTTTGGGGGTGATATCGACATATGGGAGTCTTCCCTGGAAGGGAAATCGGATCAGATGAATTAAGGCATGCAATGCTGCACGGGATCAGGTAACTCTGCCGTCAATTCTACAGGTAGTGCCGGGAAATTATTAACTCATTCGGAGGGTGGAAGGCAAAAAATCATTTAAAAACAAACGTGCGTTTCAAATGCGAGCTCAAAATAACAACAACCGCCAGCACCGATCAAATCTCAGCAACGAGGAGCTTCAAAGAGTTTTCGAGATAGCGAACGGATCGTGGCGCGCATGCCTCCAGATCGGACAGATCACCACATAATCCATCAGCGGGATGGCGATCCAGCGAAGTCAACTTACCCAACGGTGCAAGTGAGGCTGCAACTCTCAGCCGACCTGGCCATTCACTCCCAGCAGGAGGATTTTCATGCCTTGCTCGAACGATTCGCATAGTTCCGGTCGACCCACTGATGGGAGCTGCCGCTCTTCACGTGAGTCACCCATTCAGTGTTGATCAAATACCATTCAACCGTTTTGCGGATACCGGTTCGAACGTTTCTTCCGGCGTCCAACCCAACCGCTGGCGTCAATCGCATAGCGCTGGTCGTCGCCAGGACGATCCTGAACGTTGGTGATCAGGCCGGCGTGCGGGCGATTGGCGGAATCTGGGCGCAATTCGTCAAGCAACGCGCACAGTGTATGCACGACCTCAATGTTCTGCTTTTCGTTATGACCGCCAATGTTGTGTAACTGCTCCATGAACTCCACATTCAAAGTCACCACCCGATCCCTGATGCTGTGCTCCCGATTCCTTTCCCGAGCCAGCACCTCATGATGCGTCCCGACGCAAAAGTCGAAAAAGTTTATCTACCCCAAGCCCGTCGACTTCCGAGAATCCATCGACGGCCTCGCCGCTCTGGTCGAACTGGACATCAAGGTCGCGGCGTTTAACCCGGTGCTTTTCGTGGCTCCTCCCCGGTGTCAGGATAGTTGTCGCCTCTCCGGTTTTTCCTGAAAAAACATATCGGGGGCGGAAAGAGACTGGTCGTGCCGTATTATTCACCTGAACGCAGAGCCGCATTACTCAAGATGCTGCTTCCCCCGCTGAACCTGTCGGTTTCCCGGCGCGAAGGGGTCAGCGAAATGTCTTTGTCCAACTGGCGTAAGCAACTCAGCCCTGAAGGAAGTGCAGTGTCCGAAAACAAGCAAATGACCGAGAACTGGTCAGCCGAAACCAAGTTTGCTGTCGTACTTGAAGCCGCCGGTTTGTCCGAGATCGACCTGGGCGAGTATTGCCGCCGCAAAGGCCTTTACCCCGAGCAAATCACGGCCTGGCGACCAGCCTTCATCACCGGCCAGAAATCGTAAAAGGCCCTGCAAAAAGAAGAGCGGGAGCCAGCAGCATCGAGGCCGTAGTCAGCGCCCCAAGCGGTACGCAGCACCGACGACTCACGCGGCCAAAGCGCCMAATCAGGTGTGGTCGTGGGACATCACGTACCTGCTGTCTCCGATAAGCGACAAGTATTACTACCTCTATCTGATCGAGGATTTTACAGCCGCAAGGCGGTGGACTGGGAGGTCTACGAAGCGGAAAGCGGCGAGAAAGCCGCCGCGCTGCTGCAACACAGCGTGATCGGCGAGCAGCGTTTACACGAACCGCTGGTGCTGCACTCGGACAACGGCGCGCCGATGAAATCGGTGACGCTGTTGAGCAAAATGTATGGACTTTCCAATAATCGGTCGCGCATCAAATTAAGTAACGGCTGGAAGTGTTCGCAGTACTGGATCACCCAGCGCACCAAGGTTTGACGCGGGATATCGACACCGTGACGAGCGAAGACTTTTTCGAAACGGCGCAGCGGCAGGCCATCCACGTACTTGGTGGTCAGCAGCATCGCCAAYACGCTGKGGCTGGYCATGCTWTTTTMGATCARYTGSGCGGGTTTGTCGGCGGTGACCGGTGCTGTTTCGCAGCCTCGGCAGCCGTAGACCTTGCGGATGTGTTCGATCACCCGAATCTGCATCGGTACGATAGCTCGGACGCTTACGGCGCAGATAGCGCACGCTGTAACCATCGCGGGAGGCCTTGTGGGCCAGCGTGCAGAGGTGGGGTTCATGGAGCACTTACGCTTATCCAAATATTGGCCTTCGGTCTTTCGCATGGCTTCGCCCACTTTGACCGGCGGAAACCACCCCAATAGATCGCGAGTCTTGCCGATATCGACCTGCAGTGACCCACAAAGGCGTTGAGCGACGGCACGCTTGCCCAGTATTGAAGCCAAGAGCCTCCGCAGCGCGCTCCGCTAATCTAAGCGAGCCATCAACGTTAACCTTACGGAATTCCGCCAATGCATCTACGATCACGTCATTCATCACGTGCACACGAGCTGCGGTATGAACAACAACATCTATCTCTTCATCCCATGCAACTTGAGGTTGTGCCTTGTCCAGCAGATGCCTTCCGCCATCAGGCTAAAATGCCATGACGTTACTGGAATACGCATCAACCTGATGGGAGTCAATCGTGGAAGTTGCTCGTAGAAGCTTATCAACTCGCCAAATATCATCCTGGTCCGCAAAGGCTATGAAGTCGTAGGCTTCAAAATCTACATCACGAATCAACCGAAAAAATTGCGCGACGCGCCGCCAAACTTCCCTGCATCCTGCAGGGCTATGACAGGGGATGCTCAGCGGCATAGTTTGCGCACCATGACTGCGTGCCATCAGTAGAACGGTCAACACTGATATAGACCATTACGTCGACTTCGGACTGGCTAAGGATCGAGACGAGCTGTTCCTCGATCCATTGCATTCCGTTGTAGGTCGCCAGCAAAAATGCAACCTTTGGCAATCTAACTGGCATGCCCTTCCTGCTTGCACTATTGGAA
>NZ_JBFULH010000364.1:0-4127 GCF_056400445.1 Pseudomonas sp. P5_B2
GCCATGAACCCGGTCTTCCACGGCGTCTCGGGCGGTCAGAAAAAGTACCGGCGTGTCGAGACCGGCGCCGCGCACCGCTTGCAGAATCTGCCAGCCATCGCGGCCGGGCAACATTACGTCGAGAATCAACAACGCGTAGTCACCGCTCAGCGCCAGTTGTTGCCCGGTGCTGCCGTCGGCTACCAGTTCGGCGTTGAAACCGGCCTCAGTCAGGCCCTGACGCAGGTAGTGGCCAGTTTTCGGTTGGTCTTCGACGATCAGCAGTTTCATGGGCGACTCTGGGCAAATGGAACGAACGCTTTATACCGTGGGCAGCGCTGATAACGGTCAACCTGACAAAGTTGTAATCTGGCTGTCAGGTTGCGGGCAGTGGCAGCAGTTTAGAGTTTTCCGCAGGCTGAACCTTATCTTGTTGGAGTACGACGATGTTTTTGCGCAAATCTTTGTCGCTGGTGGCGTGTTTGTTGGCGTTGAGTTCGCCGGTGTGGGCTGCTCCGGCGCATACCTACGACTTCGGCCAACCCGCTACGACGGCTGAGGCGACTCGCAGTGTTGAAGTGGTGATGGGCGATATGTCGTTCACCCCCACGGCCATCGAGATCAAGGCCGGTGAGACGGTTCGCTTTGTGCTGGTGAATAAAGGCCAGTTGTTACACGAATTCAACCTGGGGGACGCGGCGATGCATGCCAAGCATCAGCAGGAAATGTTGCAGATGCAGCAGAGCGGCATGCTGACGCCTACAGGTATGAAGGAAATGGACCACGGTTCGATGGCGGGCATGGATCATGGATCGATGAAACACAATGATCCGAATAGCGTCCTCGTCGAGCCGGGCAAAACAGCAGAACTGACCTGGACCTTCTCCAAGGCCACCAGCCTGGAGTTTGCCTGCAACATTCCTGGTCATTATCAGGCTGGCATGGTCGGCAAGTTGACTGTCAGTCAGTAAGCACTCAATGGCGGGCGCAAAGGCTGGTAGAATCCGCTGATTCTTCAGTCAGGTTTCCGCCATGCATCCCGCAGCCGAACACTCGCCGCTGGGCAAATCCAGCGAATACATCGCCACTTATACGCCGTCCTTGCTGTTCCCGATTCCGCGCACTGCAAAATGGGCCGAGCTGGGCCTGACGGCTGAAACCCTGCCATACAAGGGCGTGGATTTCTGGAACTGCTTCGAGCTGTCGTGGCTGTTGCCGTCGGGCAAGCCCGTGGTGGCGATTGGCGAGTTCAGCATCCCGGCGGATTCGCCGAACATCATCGAATCGAAGTCGTTCAAGCTGTACCTGAACTCGCTGAACCAGACGCCATTTGCCGACACCGCCAGCCTTGAAGTGACGCTGGCGAAAGACCTGTCGGCCGCCGCCGGGAAACCGGTTGGCGTGCGTATTCGCAGTCTAAAAGACGTTGAAGCCGAAGGTGTCGTGGCGTTGCCGGGCGTATGCATCGATGAACTGGACATCAGCGTCAGCAACTACGAGCATCCGCGTCCGGAACTGCTGCGTTGCGATGAGTCGCGCATTGTCGAAGAGAGCGTGCACAGCCATTTGCTCAAGTCCAATTGCCCGGTGACCAGTCAGCCGGACTGGGGGAGTGTGGCGGTGGAATACCGTGGCGCGGCGCTGGATCACGCGAGTTTGTTGGAATACATCGTGAGTTTCCGTCAACACTCGGACTTTCATGAACAGTGCGTGGAGCGGATTTTCCTCGACTTGCAGCGGTTGTTGAAACCGGAGAAATTGACGGTGTATGCGCGTTATGTGCGCCGTGGCGGATTGGATATCAACCCGTATCGCAGCACCGAGACGGTTCAACTGCCGAACCACCGCCTGGTCCGTCAGTGAAGATCTAATGTGGGAGCGGCGGTGTGACGATTCGACTTGCTCGCGAATGCGGTGAATCATTCAACATTGGCGTCGACTGACACGCCGTCTTCGCGAGCAAGCCCGCTCCCACAAGGGGATTGCATTGCAAATCCCGAATATGAAAAAGCCCCGCTAGTGATAGCGGGGCTTTTTTGCATCTGACGGGTTCAGATTCCGATGTTGCCCAGGGTTTGTGCAATGTTGCGCAAGGTGCCGGCTATGACGGGGTGATCGAGTTCAAAGCGTTCGACGGCCAGGTTGACGCCGTCCGCCAGGCTGGAATCCTTGGTTTTGGTTTCCAGTTCAATTTCCAGCTCGATCTGTTGCATCAGCGCGTGCAGATCCTCGCGCTCGGCTTCGGTAAGCGGGGGATTCTGTTCCAATTGCTCGCGCAGAGTATCGAGTTGTTTTTGCAGTTCGCGGGCAGGCATGGCGTTCTTCCTTTTATCGATAGGCACTGGCATAGACCGCAGCCTCGCGCCAAAGGTCTATGGCTGACCTTTAGATTAATCCACTTGCGCACAACCTGCATGATCTCGGTCAGGGCTTTTCACCCTTGAGCCTGCGCAGACTGATATCGGCCAGGCAGGTGTCGAGTTCACCCAGGTGATCAATCACAGAATGCACGCCCAAACCGAATAACTGCATCGTCGCCTTGCCGCGCAGGTGCTCGCGTTCCTTTTGATTCAATGCATGCCATTCGCTGGGCGCGAGGCCGCAGAGCGAGCCGCAAGATGCCAGACCAATCGTCCACAACCCGGCATTCAAGCCCGATYGCAGCAATCGAGGTTCGCCGCTGACCAGCACACAGCCATCCAGGCGCTCGACATTCAACGCCATCAGTGCTTGCCAGCAAGCATTCGGTGCGGGCCATGGATTGATTGTTGCGGGGTGTTGCGAAGGGCTGATCCCGGAAGGCAGCGTGGCGGCCAGAGATTGGCTGAGGGCGGGGGGTAATTCATCGAGCCAGGCACAGGGGATTTGCTGGCGCTGCAAACTGCGCAGGCTGTCCAATGCGCCAGGAGTAGCCTCGGAGTGCTCGGCAGAATAAACCCCGTGTTGCCGTGTCCGGGCGCCGAAATCTACCAGGCAACCGCTGAGGCCGAATAAGACGGCAGTCAAACTGGGTGCTGCAATGGGCAAGGTTTCAGCGTTTCGCATATTGACGTCCCTGAAATAGGGACAAGGTTATGCGGCGTCAGTGACAGTTGAGTGACATTGATGTGAAGCGCTCGCAATCAGCACGACTCATCTGCAGGCGAATGTACGCGATGCTGCTAAACCGGCTTTTCCGTCTTATACTGATCAGCTTAACGCCCGGGCCAAGTGCCCGTGCAAGTAATAGTCCAGGGGGTTTTTCTATGCGCTTGAGCAAACATTTCGCTCAGCTTTGTGTGTGTGCCAGCGTGTTGCTGGTTCCGTTTGTGGCTCAGGCTGCTTCGGAAGACGACCCTTGGGAAAGCGTTAACCGTCCGATCTTCAAATTCAACGATGTGATCGACACTTATGCCCTAAAGCCAGTTGCTCAGGGCTATCAGTTCATAACACCGCAGTTTCTGGAAGACGGCATTCATAACATGTTCCGCAATGTGGGTGATGTCACCAACCTGGTGAACGATATTCTGCAGGTCAAACCGGTCGCCGCGGGCACCGACACTGCGCGCATCATATTCAACACCACGTTCGGCCTGCTGGGCTTTTTCGACGTCGGCACCAAAATGGGTTTGCATCGCAACGACGAAGACTTCGGTCAAACCCTCGGCTATTGGGGTGTCGGTAGCGGTCCTTACGTGATGCTGCCATTGTTGGGCCCAAGCACTGTGCGTGATGCGCCTTCCAAGCTCGTCGACAGCTATTCCGGCCCGTACCGTTACATCGACGACGTGTCGGTGCGTAATACGGTCTTCGGTCTGAATATCGTCGACACGCGTGCCAGTTTGCTGTCGAGCGAGAAGCTGATCACCGGTGACAAGTACACCTTTATCCGTAATGCGTACTTGCAGAACCGCGAATTCAAAGTCAAAGACGGTCAGGTCGAAGACGATTTTTAATCTCGATCGGTAATGCGAAGAAGGCGACCATATGGCCGCCTTCTTTTGTTTGGATCCGGCTTTTTCCTCTACAAGAGTGTAAGCCCGAGTTTCTGACCATCACGGTCCAAAGGCGTCATCCACACCGCCTCATGTCGACTCGCATGCGGATGAAGTCGCGCTTTTGGCCGTACTCCCGACACGATTTTACTCGTGGGCTCGATCCTTCCATTG
>NZ_JBFULH010000365.1:0-4116 GCF_056400445.1 Pseudomonas sp. P5_B2
CCCGGGCTCCTCAGAACCCTTTCAAATCTTTGAATTGTGATTTCCCGGAGTCCGGTCAAGTTTTAGATTGTTTCGATCTTGGGTTCACTGCGAAACGGACTACACCCTGTATTCCACATATACGCCCTGCCGTCGGCCAAGTCCTGCAAAACGGATCCGGCAATTCCTTCCGGCTTACCAGAGCCGTACTGCATCGCCACCCCATGTCCTCTTGTCATCCTCTTTCGCCTGCGCCTCCAGCCACGGAAGACTTCATGACCATCGTCAAAACCGATACCACTCAAGATCCACAACTCGTCTCTCTGGCGGGCAATCTTGGAGAACTGATCCGCCAGGCGCGCCTTAAAGCGCTTCGAGCTGTCGATACGGCTCAAGTGCAAACCTGCTGGCAGATCGGGCGGCATATTGTTGAGTTCGAGCAGGAGGGAGCTCGTAGGGCGGAGTATGGGAAGCAGTTGTTGGCGAAGCTGGCGAAAATTCTGACAGCCGACTTCGGGAAAGGCTTTGACGCTTCCAACCTTCGCTACATGCGTCAGTTCTATCAAGTCTTCCCGATTTGTGACGCACTGCGTCACGAATTGAGCTGGACCCACTACCGCAGACTGCTGCGGGTCGACAACGACCATGCACGCCATTGGTACATGAACGAGTCGGCCCTACAGAACTGGTCGAGCCGCGCCTTGGAGCGTCAGATCAATACGCTGTATTACGAACGCCTGCTGGCAAGTCGCGACCGATCTACTGTCAGGGAGGAAGCCGCCACCAATATCCAGAAAATGGCCGCTAGCCCAAGAGACTTTATTCGCGATCCGGTCGTGCTTGAATTTTTGGGCCTGCCCAATGCCGGCCTGATCCTGGAAACCGAACTCGAACAAGCGTTGATCAACCACCTTCAGAGCTTCTTGCTCGAACTTGGCAAAGGCTTCGCCTTCATCGCACGTCAGCAACGCATCAGTACCGATAGCAAAGACTTTTACATTGACCTGGTGTTCTACAACTACCTGCTCAAGTGCTTTGTGATCTTCGATCTGAAGCGCGGCGAACTGACCTACCAGGATATCGGCCAGATGGAGATGTACGTAYGCATGTACGACGAACTCCGGCGCGGACCGGAAGACGGACCGACTGTTGGTATCATCCTCTGCGCAAAAAAAGATGAATCAGTGGTGCGCTTTTCCGTATTGGAGGGCAATGAGCAACTGTTCGCCAGTAAGTACAAGCTGGTGTTACCGACTGAAGAGGAACTACGAGCAGAGCTGGATCGGGAACGGGCGCTACTCGAGGACCGGCGGCTCAATCAGTAGCGCCGATAGAAATAGGCGGATTGTCCGAATCCGCCATGAAGACTATCGTTGGCAGCTACGCGCAAAGGTCCGTCACCGATGACTTTCAATGACACGCCTGCACTGGCGCCTGCTCAGATCGAGCTGCCATTGCCCGCCACCACGCCCGGAGCTCCCTTCAAGGAGCCCGCGGCAGACGGTTTCATCCTCGGCGGCTTCACCTGGCGGAACACTCCACAGGACCCTGCCCGCCCCATCGTGATCATCAACGCTGCCACCTCAGTGCGCTGCCGACATTACTCGCGTTTCGCCGATTACCTGTTCGCCAACGGGTTCGATGTCATCACGTACGATTACCGTGGCATCGGCGAATCACGTCCCGCTTCGCTCAAACACCTCGACGCTTCATGGACCGACTGGGGCGCGCTGGACTTTGAAGCGATGCTCAAGCGCGCTGAGCGTGAATTCCCCGGTCAGCCCATCGATGTCGTCGGCCACAGCTTTGGCGGCTGCGCAGCGGGGCTGGGAGCGTCCGGCCATATTATTCGGCGCATGGTGACGGTCGGCGCGCAATTCGCTTACTGGCGCGATTACGCGCCCGCACATCGGTTGCGGATGTTCGGCAAGTGGCATGTGGTGATGCCATTGATGACGATGTTCCACGGCTACTTCCCTGGCAAGCGCCTCGGCTGGCTGGAAGATACGCCCGCCGGCGTGGTTCGTGACTGGAGTACGCCTACCGACCGTTTTGAAACGCGCCCCAGCGGTCGGCGGCTCCATGGCGGAACCGGTCGACTGCCCTTCGAGTGTGTCCGCGCAAAAATCCTTGCCATCAGCGTCAGCGACGATCCCTACGGCACGATTCCGGCTATCGAACGCCTGCTCGGCTACTTCACCCACGGCACCAACACCCACCTGCGAATCACCCCCGAAGACATCGGCGAAGCAGAAGTCGGACATTTCGCCTTTTTTCGCAGCGCATACCAAGCCACACTATGGCCCATAGCATTGTCCTGGCTGCAAAACGCCGAACTGGCCCCCGGTACACCCGGGCGGCAAGTCCCGCGCAGCTGAGCCCTCTCAACGAATACGGAACGACACCCATGGCCTCCGCCAACAAACAGCAAAAACGCGCCACCCGCGCCAAAGCCAAGGCCAAGCAGAACCGCACTCAGCGCGCCGCCGCGCCGGTCGAACTGGACCCGAACGATGATCGCATCGACTTCGAATCGGTAGACCTGACCGAACTGTTCAAGAAAATGATCGACGCCGAAAAGACCAGCCAGCAAGCGATGTGCATGGCGTTCCTGGAAGACCCACTGCTGGAATTGGTCTATGAACAGGAAGGCGAAGAAGGCGCGATGGACTTCATCCTCGCCGCGCTGATCGAGTACCGCCAATGGTCAACCGAAGTGGACGAAGCCGGCGCACTGGCATGGATCGAATCACCGGCCTTCCAGGCTGACTATGTCGCAGCGTCCGATATCATCGCCGCCCAAACCCAACAGAAAGCAAACTGAGTTCCCATGGCATCCCTGAACAAGCAACAGAAACGCGCCAAGCGCGCAAAGGCCAAAGCCAAGCAAATCAACATCCACGGCAGAAAACCCGCTGCACTGGACGATGACCTGGGTGAAATCGGCGAGCCGATCCCGGAATACACCCTGGCGATGTTCAGCAAGATGCGCGATGCAGAGGCTGTCAGCCGTAACGACATGCTTATTGCCCTGCTGTCGGACCTCGCCGGAATCATCAGCGACCATCCAGAATTGCTGGACATGGAAAACGCCGACAACGAAGCCATGGCCGCCACCCACCTGGCCGCCGACATGCTGATCGACTACCGCATGTGGGCCGATGGCATGGACCGGGAAACGGCTCAAGCCTGGCTGACCGACCCGCAGTTCATCACCGACTTCGGCGATGCGCTGGACAGCTATCGTCAGGCGCTGGATGCGCAAGAAGTAAAGAGCGAGTAAACGCTGACAGAAACAAACAACGGCCGCTTGTCATCACTGACAGCGGCCGTTTTCGTAGGTATCAACAACGATTGGCTTGAGTCAGAACCCTCAGCTCGCCAACACTGCGTTCATCTTCTCATTACGACGACGGCGAGCGACCAGCACGCCAGCCGCTACCACCAACAGGGCCAGCAGGCCGGTTGCGAGAATCTCTACGCGATGCGCTTCCTGGAACAACATGATGGTCAGGGCCGCCACGATGAAAATAATCACCGCGTAGGTCAGGCCTGGGAACAGCCACATGCTGAAAGCGATTTTTTCACCGCGAGCCATGCGTTGTTTACGCATACGCAGTTGTGAAATGGCGATCACCAGATACACCAGCAGCGCGATGGCGCCGGAGCTGGCCAGCAGGAACTCGAACACGGCGGCCGGGGCCACGTAGTTGGCGAACACCGCGAGGAACGCAGCGCCGGTGGACAACATCACAGCCCAGTACGGCGTGCCGCTCTTGTTGGTGCGTTGGGAAACGGCCGGTGCATCACCGCGCTTGCCCAGGGAGAACATCATGCGCGATGCGGTGTACAGCGCCGAGTTCAGGCAACTGGTCACAGCAACCAGAACCACGATGTCGACGATCAGCTTGGCATTCGGGATGCCCATGCGCTCCAGCACAGTCTGGTAAGAACCAACTCTGGCCAGAATCGGGTCGTTCCATGGCACCAGTGCCACGACGATGAAGATCGACACGAGGTAGAACAAGCCGATCCGCCAGATCACCGAGTTGGTGGCCTTGGAGATTTGCTGGCCCGGGTTCTTCGATTCAGCGGCCGCGATGGTTACGATCTCGGTGCCCATGAAGGAAAACATGG
>NZ_JBFULH010000366.1:0-4110 GCF_056400445.1 Pseudomonas sp. P5_B2
GATTCGTCAAACCATCGAGCGCGCGATAATGAATCAGACCCGGACCATCCGGCTGCCGATTCATGTGGTCAAGGAGCTTAACGTGTACCTTCGGGCTGCACGGGAGTTGACGCAAAAACTCGATCACGAACCTTCACCCGAAGAAATTGCCAACCTGCTGGAAAAACCGGTGGCAGAGGTCAAGCGCATGCTCGGCTTGAATGAGCGGGTTTCTTCGGTCGACGTCTCGCTGGGTCCGGATTCGGATAAAACCCTGCTTGACACCCTGACTGATGACCGTCCAACCGACCCCTGTGAGCTGCTTCAGGATGACGACTTGTCCCAAAGTATCGATCAATGGCTGTCGGAGTTGACGGACAAACAACGCGAAGTGGTAATACGCCGCTTCGGCTTGCGCGGACACGAGAGCAGCACGCTTGAAGACGTAGGCCTGGAAATCGGCCTGACCCGGGAACGGGTCAGACAGATTCAGGTGGAAGGCCTGAAGCGTCTTCGGGAGATACTCGAGAAGAACGGCCTGTCGAGCGAGTCGCTGTTTCAATAAGCGACAGGCTTAACCGGCAGTAAAAAACCCCGCTCGGTTCGGGGTTTTTTATTGCCTGTAAGATGAGTGAGGCTTTCCGGAGGTTTGTAGTCTTGCGCTGTAAGTCTTCGCTTACTCTTTCGTAAGTGTTTACTATTTTTACAGGGGTTAGTCGTACATTTTCCTACACTGTCACATGCTATCTATATGATTTATATGCTTATTTTGTTTTATTAAAAGCATGTGACAACAGTTTTTGAGGATGGCGGGCAATTGCTCTTGGTAGGGAATTCTCTAGTATTTGAACGGTGTCGACGGACAGACACACCCTTCAAGGATGAGGGGAAGGGACATCGCGGGATGCGATTCATCAGGACGATGAAAAGGAACACAGGGAATAGGGAAAAAATGTGGGCGGGTCAAACCGCCCCTTTTTTTGCCTCAAGAAAAGCAAAAAGGCCCGCTAGGGCCTTTTCGGTAACGCGCGGAAAATCAGCGTTCGAGGTCTTTGATCTTGCCTTTGACGCCATCCCACTCTTCAGCGTCTGGCATCGATTCTTTCTTCTCAGTGATGTTGGGCCAGATTTCGGCCAGCTCAACGTTCAGCTGAATGAATTCCTGCATTTCTGCCGGCACTTCATCTTCAGAGAAGATGGCCACGGCAGGGCATTCTGGTTCGCACAGTGCGCAGTCGATGCACTCATCCGGGTGAATCACCAGGAAGTTCGGGCCTTCGTAAAAGCAGTCCACCGGACACACTTCTACGCAGTCGGTGTACTTGCACTTGATGCAGTTGTCGGTGACGACGAAGGTCATTTCTAATTTTCTCCTCAGGCGGCGGCAGCGGAGCCCCTTCACGTTGGGGTCGCCAGGTTTGGGAGCGATAGTCTGCTGGCCAGGCTATTAGCCAGCAGCATCCCAAACCGCGCGAGATTCTAACAGCTTGTAGGCAAGTGCGTTAGATCCGGTTCTTCAGTGCATAGAGCATTTCGAGCGCACGACGTGGCGTCATGTCGTCCAGATCCAGTTTGGCCAGGTCATCCAGCACTGGATGCGGCAGGCTGGCGAACATATCGCTTTGCTGCGGCGCGGCCGGTTTGCCCTTCGCAGGCACAGGAACTTCATGGGGCAGGGCAGTGGCTTCCAGTCGCCCGAGATGCTCACGCGCACGCACGATCACTTCGCTTGGCACGCCGGCCAATTGCGCCACAGCCAGGCCGTAGCTCTGGCTGGCAGGCCCGGGCAGCACGTGGTGCAGGAACACGATGCGCTCGTTGTGCTCGGTGGCATTGAGGTGAACGTTTGCCACCAGCGGTTGCGCCTCCGGTAGCACCGTGAGCTCAAAGTAGTGGGTGGCGAACAGCGTATAGGCGCGCAGATGTGCCAGCCGTTCGGCAGCGGCCCAGGCCAGGGACAAACCATCGAAGGTGCTGGTGCCGCGGCCAACTTCGTCCATCAGCACCAGGCTGCGTTCGGTAGCGTTGTGCAAAATGTTCGCGGTTTCGCTCATTTCAACCATGAAGGTCGAACGACCGCCCGCCAGGTCATCGCTGGAACCGATCCGGGTGAAAATCCGGTCTACCAGAGAGAGTTCGCAACTGGCCGCCGGCACGAAGCTGCCGATATGCGCGAGCAAAACGATCAGCGCGGTCTGACGCATATAGGTGGATTTACCGCCCATGTTCGGGCCGGTGATAACCAGCATCCGGGTGCTATCGTCTAGGCTCAGGTCGTTGGCCACGAACGGCGTGCTCAGTACTTGCTCGACCACTGGGTGGCGGCCCTGAGTGATGCGCATGCAGGGCTCGCTGACGAAACGCGGGCAATTCAAGTCGAGGTTCAGGGCGCGTTCGGCCAGATTGCTCAAAACGTCCAGCTCGGCCAGCGCGGCGGCGGTGTCCTGCAGTGGCGGCAATTGGCTGATCAGGTCTTCAAGCAGCGCTTCGTAGAGCATTTTCTCGCGGGCCAGCGCACGGCTCTTGGCCGACAGTGCCTTGTCTTCGAAT
The DNA here is from genome assembly GCF_056400445.1 of Pseudomonas sp. P5_B2. Taxonomy (NCBI): domain Bacteria; kingdom Pseudomonadati; phylum Pseudomonadota; class Gammaproteobacteria; order Pseudomonadales; family Pseudomonadaceae; genus Pseudomonas; species Pseudomonas sp. P5_B2. The sequence continues at coordinate 2,530 of NZ_JBFULH010000366.1, forward strand.
GCCTTGAGTTCCGGGGTGATGAAGCGCTCGGCACCTTTCAACGTCTGGCGGCGGATGTAGTCTGCCGGCGCGGATTCAGCCTGCTTGCTCGGCAACTCGATGAAGTAACCATGAATGCGGTTGTACCCGACCTTCAGGTGCGACAGACCGGTGCGCGCTTTTTCGCGAGCTTCCAAATCAATCAGGAACTGCCCGGCGTTTTCGCTGAGCGATTGCAGATCGTCGAGTTCGCTGTCGTAACCGGTTTTCAGTACGCCGCCATCGCGGATCACCGCCGGCGGATTGTCGATAATGGCTTTTTCCAGCAGTGCAGCCAGTTCCGGATAGGTGCTGGTGACCTTGGCCAGTTGAATGATGTGCGGCGCTTCAAGGTCAGTCATCGCCACTTGCAACTCAGGCAATGCACCCAGCGCATCGCGCAAACGAGCGAGGTCGCGAGGGCGGGCGTTGCGCAGGCCGATCCGCGCCAGAATCCGCTCGATGTCGCCGATTTCCTTGAGCTGTGGTTGCAGTTTCTCGAAGTGGTAGCCGTCGAGCAGGCACGTGATCGAAGTCTGGCGCGCCAGCAATACGGTCAGATCCCGTAGCGGACGGTTCAACCAACGGGTCAGCAAGCGGCTGCCCATGGCGGTCTGGCAGCGATCGACCACCGATTGCAGGGTGTTGTCGCGACCACCGGCCAGGTTGGTGTCCAGTTCCAGGTTGCGACGGCTGGCGCCATCCAGCACCACGGTGTCATCCAGGCGCTCATGACGCAGGCTGCGCAGGTGCGGCAGGGCGGTGCGCTGGGTTTCCTTGGCGTAGCTGAGCAGGCAACCAGCCGCACCGATGGCAAGGGTCAGGTTCTCGCAGCCAAAGCCTTTCAGGTCCTGGGTAGAAAATTGCTGGCAAAGACTTTTCAACGCCGAGTCGCGCTCAAAATCCCACGGCGCACGGCGACGAACCCCACGACGTTTCTCCGCCGGCAGGTCCTTTGGCCAGTCATCCGGGATCATCAGCTCGACCGGATTGACCCGCTCCAGTTCCGCCAGCAGGTTTTCCCAGCCCTTGATTTCCAGCACCGTGAAGTTGCCGCTGGTGATGTCGAGCACGGCCAGGCCGAACAATCGCTCGTCGCCCAGTACCGCTGCAATCAGGTTGTCCCGGCGCTCATCCAGCAGCGCTTCATCACTGACTGTGCCGGGCGTGATGATCCGCACTACCTGACGATCCACCGGGCCTTTGCTGGTCGCCGGATCACCCACCTGCTCACAAATCACCACCGACTCGCCGAGCTTGACCAGTTTCGCCAAGTAACCTTCTGCCGCATGGTAAGGAATCCCACACATGGGAATCGCCTGACCCGCCGACTGCCCACGAGCAGTCAGGGTGATGTCGAGCAACTTGGCGGCTTTCTTCGCGTCTTCATAGAAGATCTCGTAGAAATCGCCCATGCGGTAGAACATCAGCTGGTCAGGGTGCTGGTTCTTCAGGCGCCAGTACTGCTGCATCATTGGCGTGTGGGAAGACAGATCGGAGATGGCTTTATTCATCGGAAGTTCAGGAAAACTCGTTGAAAGGTGTAGGACAAAGGAGGGGCAT
>NZ_JBFULH010000367.1:0-5037 GCF_056400445.1 Pseudomonas sp. P5_B2
CGAGGGCGTTCGCAGGTGAGTRTCCAGYCMGRCAGTCCCGGCGATAGCGTCAAACCGGGTGGTGCACGAGGACCGGCACAAGTGAACATTCAAGTAGAAGAATGATGCGAAGATACTTATTGCAAGAAAGTCCAAGACCCAATGGCTACATGCATTGAGTGGGTAATGTTGCGTTAAATAAAAACCCGCGGTGATGCGGGTTTTTATTACGTGTTTACCACTATTTCTTCGTAGGAAACCCACGCTGCTCGATCACCCCAAACACATCAGCAATATCCTGCATCATGATCCGGGTGATGTTGGTGACGGTGTAGGCCATCAGATTCAGGTATTGAGGACGGCATTGAGGCGTTCGCTGACGCAGTTGTGGAGTTCGCGTAGCGGGGCGTCGCTGTCGATGAGCAGGACGGGATAGTCGGTCGCCAATTGGGACATTGGGGTGAAGCGGCGGGGCGGTTGCTGATTGCTCATGGAAAATCCTTAACTCAAGAAAAGAATTTGCCACCGTTTGCTGCGAAACAAATGGGGTGGCAGCTATGCTCGGGTTCGCAGACCGAGGAGTTAAGACCCGGCAGACCTGACGGTCTCCCACGCACAGCCGCCATAAAAACAGAGCACAGGCAAAGCTGCAGCGCCGTATTTTGACGATTGTGGATCTAACTCGCTAGGGCTGCGAAACCCTATCGCCAACGATGTCAGCGACAGGGCAACTCCAGGCAGTGATTCGGGCAGCCGCAACCGGGCTGTAGGACGCCTGTCCGGCCTGTTGGGCAGTCAGTTTGGTGTTGGTTTACGGCGTAGCCGCAATAAAACCGGGGGCTGTGGTGTGTCTTGGGAAATGGGCGGCAGGGTTTGGGGCTACTTCGTAGCTCAGCAGGAGCAAGCTCCCTCGCCACAGTCGGAGGCGTCCTACGAGTTTTTCGGACGCTCAGATGATCTTTTTTTGTAGCAGCTGTCGAGCAGCGCGAGGCTGCGTCGGGCTGCGAAGCGGTCGCAATCCGGCAACGCGTTCATTCAGGTAGATCGGACTCACCGGCTTGGACTTCGTCCTCGGACGCAGCCTCGCGCTGCTCGACAGCTGCTACAAAAAAAGATCATCTGAGCGAGGTCGCGCTGATGTCGGTGTCCCACTGAAAACCCGCGGCACTGATACCGAGCGCTCCGCCGGGACTCAGATGAATCAGGTAGGAAAACTCCTGATCCAGCTTCACCCCCGTCGCAATGGTGATTACCCGGCCTTCATCATCATCGGGGTGCATGCGCACTTTGGCGACGATGTTGCCGGTGGAGGTATTTGTCTTGTACTGGTATTCAACCTTGACCATGGGCTTCTGGCTTTTATAGGCATGGATCTGTCCAATGACGATTTTCCCCGAGCTGGGCACTTGATTCACCGCCAGGGTCGCGCGAAGGAAATTGTCGGCGTCCGGGTAGTTCCAGTTTTTCAGGGTGCCATTGGTGTAGGTTTCGCGAAGTTCGGTGCGAGGGTAGATGGCATTTTCGGTGCGCGAACCCGTTACCGGCGCCCAGAAAAATAAAGTGCCGGTGTCGGAATGGAAGTATTGGTCCTTGAAGCCGTCCACCAGTTTGGCGGTTTCAACGGTGTACGGCGGATTGCCCACAGGAACGCTGAGGTTCCAGGTTGCGAGATCGATCATAGACAAAAGCTTCCACAAATTTTGGCTGCACGCACGTGCCAGAAGCTCTAGTGCGCGTATTGGAGGGCGGTCTTTATAAGCTTTGAAGACCAATTTGGTAAGGCCAAAATGGCAGATGATTGACGTCAACATCCTGTCGAAATGCCATCTCGCCCGGTTTTCGGGGCTTTCAGGGGCCGACCGTTAGTCGGCAAATGAACGCATTGGTTAAATGATGGCTCCGTGATGGCTCGTGCTGTTGCGGAACCGGTCTAGAGTGAAGACACAATTGTTGTCCGGTTTTTGCAAGAAACCGGCCTGACGCCCTCGAACAAGAGAAGCAGCATGGAATGCGCGCAACCCATGCCAACCGAAGGCCGCTCGATCCTTTTAATCGTTGATGATTACCCTGAAAGCCTGATCAGCAATGCGTGCATTGCTCCAGCGCCAGGACTGGCAGGTCATGACCGCAGCCTCCGGCTTTGAAGCGCTCGGCCTGTTGCTCAAACACGATGTCGACCTGGTATTGCTCGATGTACACATGCCGGGCATGGACGGTTTTGAAGTCGCGCGCCTGATGCGCGGCAGCCAGCGAACACGCCTCACGCCGATCATTTTCCTGACGGCCAACGAACAGTCTCAGGACGCCGTGATCAAGGGGTATGCCAGCGGTGCGGTGGATTACCTGTTCAAGCCGTTTGACCCGCAAATTCTCAAACCCAAAGTTCAGGCCCTGCTGGAACATCAGCGTAATCGCCGTGCGTTGCAGCGCCAGAGTCATGACCTGGAATCCGCGCGCGCGTTTAATGCCTCGGTATTGGAGAACGCGGCTAAAGGCATTTTGGTGGTGAGTGAGGACGGAGTGATCCGTTTTGCCAACCCGGCCATGTCACGGCTGCTCAATGCCACGGAGCAGGAACTGCAAGGCAAGGCGTTTCTGGAATTCCTGCAAAAACCGCACATCCCGCTATGGGCGGATTCTGAGATTTACACCGGTTACAAGCGCGGCGAAACCTTGCGCCTGCATGATGCGCTGTTGCGAACCTCCCCCGGCCAGCAGGTGCCGGTGGCGCTGTCGTGCGCGCCACTGCCCGCTGAACAGCACGCCATGGTGGTGACGGTGCTGGACATGTCGGTGGTGCGTCACCTGCATCAGCAACTGGAGTTCCAGGCTGTTACCGACCCGTTGACCGGGCTGCTCAATCGCCGGGGCTTCTACCAGACCGTGGAAAACCTGCTGCTGCGCGGCGAACGCGCCGACAGTGCCTGGGTGCTGCTGTACCTGGATCTCGACGGCTTCAAACGGGTCAATGATTCTCTGGGGCACGATGCCGGGGATCGCGTGCTCCGCTGGGTGTCCGAGCAGTTGAAGGCCTGTCTGCGCCCCCTCGATATTCTGGCGCGCATGGGCGGCGATGAGTTTACGGTGCTCCTGGATCTGGAGTTTCCCGAGCAGGCGGCGAAGATTGCGGAAAAACTCATCGAGCGGGTATCGGTCTGTCAGCAGATTGATGGTCTGGAATTCACGTTGGGCGCCAGCATCGGTATTGCGACGTATCCGGATTGCGGGGCCAGTCTCGACGGTTTGTTGCGGGCCTCAGACATTGCCATGTACGCAGCCAAACGTGCGGGCCGTCAGCAGTATCGTTTTTACGATCACGAAATGAACGGCCGGGCGCGGTCGCGACTCATGCTCGAAGAAAGCGTGCGCACGGCCATCGAAAACCGTGATTTCAATTTGGTGTATCAACCTCAAGTCTCCATCGTCACCGGGCAGATCCGCGGATTTGAAGCATTGCTTCGTTGGCAGCACCCGAGCGTCGGCGATGTTCCGCCGGGGCTGTTTTTGCCATTGCTGGAAGAGGCGCGGCTGATCAGTCGATTGGGCAGCTGGATTTACCATCACGCGATTGGGCAGCGAAAGGCTTGGGAAACTTTGTTTGCCGAGGATCTGGTGCTTGGTGTCAGTTTGAGCAGCACCCAGTTCGGCATGCCCAACCTGGTCACCGAATTGCGTCAGGTACTGGAGCGCCATGGCCTGGAGCCTCGTCATCTGGAAGTCGAGGTGACGGAAGAGGCGCTGATGCAAAACCCCGAAGAAACCCGTAAGACCCTGCGTTTGCTGCGCGTTCTTGGGGTGCGGGTGGCACTGGACGACTTTGACTCCGGGCCATGCTCCCTGTCCCAACTGCGGGACCTGGAACTGGAGACGCTCAAGTTCGACCGGCATCTGGTTGCTCGCCTGCCCGATTCGTCACGGGACGCCGAACTGGTGCGCCATGTGATCGACCTGTGCAAGGCGTATGGAATGCGGGTAATCGCCGAAGGGGTAGAAACCGTTGCTCAGTACCAATGGCTGCAAGCCAATGGTTGTGAGTACGTGCAAGGTTTTCTGGTGGCGCGGCCGATGATGGCAGCAGACGTCGGCGACTGTGTGCCGCCGTTCGACTGGAGCGCACTGAGCAGTTGAATTCGCTACACTGGCGACCTTTTCGTGATTCGTGTTGCCGCCCCAATGACTGCGTTGAAATACCTCCAGGCCTATCCCGCTGCGTTGCAGGACCAGGTTCGCCAGCTGATCGTCGATGATCGGTTGGGCGACTACCTGAGCAAGCGCTATCCGGAAAAGCACGGTGTCCAGAGCGACAAGGCGCTGTACACCTATGCACTGGACCTCAAGCAGGAATACCTGCGTAACGCTCCGTCCATCGACAAAGTGCTGTTCGACAACCGTCTGGACCTGACTCATCGCGCCCTTGGCTTGCACACAACCATCTCGCGGGTGCAGGGCGGCAAGCTCAAGGCCAAGAAAGAAATTCGCGTGGCGTCACTGTTCAAGGAAGCGCCTTCCGAGTTTCTGAAAATGATCGTGGTGCATGAGCTGGCGCACTTTAAAGAGTCGGATCACAACAAGGCGTTCTACAAACTCTGCGAACACATGCTGCCGGGTTATCACCAGGTGGAGTTTGACCTGCGGGTGTACCTGACCTGGCGGGACATGCAATAACGGATCAACAGCCGGGAGTGTTTGAATGGAAGTCAGCAAGACCAAGAGCAGTTTCTATCGCCGGTTGTACGTGGCGTACCTGATCGACAGTGGGCAGGCGAGCAGCGTCCCGGCATTGACTGAAGCGACAGGCATGCCCCGGCGCACGGCGCAGGACACGATTGCGGCGTTGGCGGATCTGGACATTGTTTGCGAGTTCGAGCAGGAAGAGGGCGCGCGTAATCATGCGGGGTGCTATCGGATACGTGAGTGGGGGGCGATTGATCGGGGGTGGATCGAGCGTAATTTGCGGCAGATAAAAGCGGTGTTGGAGTATCCATAGCTCTTGCGGTGCTGCTACTGAGGCCTTCGCGAGCAAGCCCGCTCCCACATTCGACCGTATTCTCCTGGAGG
>NZ_JBFULH010000368.1:0-4096 GCF_056400445.1 Pseudomonas sp. P5_B2
CGACTGACACACCGCCTTCGCGAGCAAGCCCGCTCCCACATTGAGTCTCCGTCGTCTTCAAGTTATGTGTTCGGGCACAAAAAAGCCCCCGCCACCTTCACGGCAACGGGGGCTCTTCGATGTGGCTTACATCTCCACCTGAGTACCCAACTCAATCACCCGGTTCAGCGGCAGATTGAAGAACCGCAAATTGCCATTGGCATTCTTCAACATGAAGGCGAACAGCGCCTCGCGCCAACGGGCCATGCCTTCGAGTTTGGAGGCAATCACCGTCTCGCGGCTGAGGAAGTAGGTGGTGCGCATCGGGCTGAAGTCCAGGTCGTCGAGATGACACAGCTTCAGCGCTTGCGGTACGTCCGGTTCGTCAACGAAGCCAAAGTGCAGGATCACCCGGAAGAACCCTTCACCGTAGCTTTCAACCTCGAAGCGCCGAGTCGCCGGCACGCGCGGGATGTCTTCGTAGACCACGGTCAGCAGCACCACTTGCTCGTGCAGCACCTGGTTATGCAGCAGGTTGTGCAACAGTGCGTGAGGCACGGCATCCGGGCGCGCGGTCAGGAACACGGCGGTGCCCTGGACGCGATGCGGCGGTTGCACGGCGATACTGCTGATGAAAATCGGCAGGGGCAAGCCACCTTCGTCCATGCGCTCCACCAGCAGTTGCTTGCCGCGTTTCCAGGTGGTCATCAGCACAAACAGCGCGATACCGGCGATCACCGGGAAGGCACCGCCTTGAACGATTTTCGGCACGTTGGCGGCGAAGTACAGACCGTCGACCAACAGGAAACCAAGCAACACCGGCACCGCGAGAATCGGCGGCCATTTCCACAGCAGCAACATCACCGCCGACACCAGGATGGTCGTCATCAGCATCGTGCCCGTCACCGCCACGCCGTAGGCCGAGGCCAAGGCACCGGAGGACTCGAAGCCCAACACCAGCAGGATCACGCCGACCATCAGCGCCCAGTTCACCGCGCCAATGTAAATCTGGCCTTGTTCGGCGCTGGAGGTGTGTCGAATGTGCATGCGCGGAATGTAGCCGAGCTGGATCGCCTGGCGGGTCAGGGAGAACGCACCGGAAATCACCGCTTGCGAGGCGATCACCGTGGCCAGGGTCGACAAGCCGACCAATGGAATCAGGGCCCAGCTTGGCGCCAACAGATAGAACGGGTTACGCGCCGCTTCCGGGTCACCGAGCAACAGCGCGCCCTGGCCAAAGTAGTTCAGCACCAGCGCCGGCAGCACGAGGATGAACCAGGCGCGGGCAATCGGCTTGCGACCGAAGTGGCCCATGTCGGCGTACAGCGCTTCGGCGCCGGTCAACGCCAGCACCACCGCACCGAGAATCGCCACGCCCATGCCCGGGTGCACGACGAAGAAACGCACGCCCCACACCGGGTTCATCGCTTGCAACACTTCCGGGTGCTGCATGATGCCGTAGACGCCCAGCGCCCCCAGCACGACAAACCAGGTGACCATGATCGGCCCGAACAGAATGCCGATGCGCGCGGTGCCGTGACTCTGGATCAAGAACAGCGCCACCAGCACGATCAACGACAGCGGGACCACCCAATGATCGATGCCCTCGAACGCCAGCCCCAGGCCTTCAATGGCCGAAAGGACGGAGATCGCCGGGGTGATCATGCTGTCGCCATAAAACAGCGCCGCGCCGATCAGCCCGCACACCACCAGCAAAGTGCGCAACTTCGGATGCCCCGCCGCCGCCCGCCGGGCCAGCGCGGTCAGGGCCATGATCCCGCCTTCGCCCTGGTTGTCGGCGCGCAGGACAAACATCATGTACTTGATCGAGACAACCCAGATCAGCGACCAGAAGATCAGCGCGAGTATCCCCAGGACGCCGTCATGGTTGACCGGCACACCGTAGGCACCGGAAAACACTTCTTTGAGGGTGTACAGCGGGCTCGTGCCGATGTCGCCGTAAACCACCCCGACTGCCGCGACCAGCATGCCGATCGGCTTTGCCGTCGAATGCTCGGCACCCGCCGCCTGACTACTTGCCTGACCCATCCACCACTCCTACTACCCAGACCGGACTTCTTTAGAAGAAGCACTATGCTTTGCCACGCAGCATGCGCTGTTTTACTTATGGTTACAGACGTTTTGTTGACTGTAAAAATTCGATAAAGCCCAACGGCGCGAAGCATAGCGCAGCACTCGTCGTATTTCCCTGCATAAAGCTGGTCAAGTGAACGACTGATCGCTAGAATTGCGCACTTTTTGATCAGAGGCGCAGAAAACGCCCTGTCTTGCGAATCACTGCTGCTTTTTGACGGCGTATTCACGAGACAGGACGTAAGCGCCCGTTTGTCGCCTTGCCTACTTCGGCTGGAGGCGTCACAAATACCGAGGTTAGACATGTCCACCACTCCTGCGCCGGCCAATCCAAAAGTTGGCTTCGTATCCCTGGGTTGCCCCAAAGCACTGGTCGACTCCGAGCGCATCCTTACCCAGCTGCGCATGGAAGGCTATGACGTTGTGTCCACTTATCAGGACGCCGATGTCGTGGTGGTCAACACCTGCGGCTTCATCGACTCGGCCAAGGCTGAATCCCTGGAAGTGATCGGCGAAGCCATCAAGGAAAACGGCAAGGTCATTGTGACCGGATGCATGGGCGTCGAAGAAGGCAACATTCGTAACGTGCACCCAAGCGTGCTGGCCGTGACGGGTCCGCAGCAGTACGAGCAAGTGGTCAACGCCGTGCACGCCGTTGTGCCGCCGCGTCAGGATCACAACCCGCTGATCGACCTGGTGCCGCCGCAAGGCATCAAGCTGACCCCGCGCCACTACGCTTATCTGAAGATTTCCGAAGGCTGCAACCACAGCTGCAGCTTCTGCATCATCCCGTCGATGCGCGGCAAACTGGTCAGCCGTCCGGTCGGTGACGTGCTCGACGAGGCCCAGCGTCTGGTCAAGGCAGGCGTCAAAGAGTTGCTGGTGATCTCCCAGGACACCAGCGCCTACGGCGTTGATGTGAAATACCGCACCGGCTTCTGGAACGGCGCGCCGGTGAAAACCCGCATGACCGAACTCTGCGAAGCCTTGAGCACCCTCGGCGTCTGGGTTCGCCTGCACTATGTTTACCCGTACCCACACGTAGACGAGTTGATCCCGTTGATGGCCGCCGGCAAGATCCTGCCGTACCTGGACATCCCGTTCCAGCACGCCAGCCCGAAAGTCCTGAAAGCCATGAAACGCCCGGCCTTCGAAGACAAGACCCTGGCGCGCATCAAGAACTGGCGCGTGATCTGCCCGGACCTGATCATCCGTTCGACCTTCATCGTCGGCTTCCCGGGCGAAACCGAAGAAGACTTCCAGTACCTGCTGGACTGGCTGACCGAAGCCCAGCTCGACCGCGTCGGCTGCTTCCAGTACTCGCCCGTCGAAGGCGCCCCGGCCAACCTGCTGGACGCGGCCATCGTGCCGGATGACGTCAAGCAAGACCGTTGGGACCGCTTCATGGCGCACCAGCAAGCGATCAGCTCGGCGCGCCTGCAAATGCGCATCGGCCGTGAAATCGAAGTGCTGGTGGACGAAGTCGACGAGCAAGGCGCGGTTGGCCGTAGCTTCTTCGATGCCCCGGAAATCGACGGTAACGTGTTCATCGACAACGGCAGCAACTTGAAGCCGGGCGACAAAGTCTGGTGCAAAGTGACTGACGCCGACGAATACGACCTGTGGGCTGAACAGATCTAAACGCAAAAAATACGCAAAGCCCCGCTCTCTTGACGAGATGCGGGGCTTTTTTACGTCTATCGTTTTGTGGGAAGGGACTCACACATCAATTTCACACGGGACACCCGGCCATGCGCCATCATTCGGTCATACACACACCGAAACAAAGTGACTACGAGGAACTCGCCCAAGTCTGGGAAGCCTCAGTGCGCGCCACCCATGACTTTCTGCCCAACAGCTACATTCAGTTGCTCAAGGAACTGGTGCTGACCCGTTACCTCGATGCCGTGATGCTGATTTGCACCAAAGACGCACGCCAGCGCATCACCGGGTTCGCCGGAGTCGCCGCCGGCAAGGTCGAAATGCTCTTCATCGATCCGGCTCACCGCGGCCAGGGCCTGGG
>NZ_JBFULH010000369.1:0-4095 GCF_056400445.1 Pseudomonas sp. P5_B2
ACCGGCAAGCAGGAAGGCGCCGAACTGGTCTTCGGCGGCCAGCCTGTCGATGGTCCAGGTTTCTTCGTCGAGCCGACCATCTTCGCCCATTGCCGCAACGACATGCGCATTGTCCAGGAAGAGATTTTTGGCCCGGTGCTGGTCACCGCACCGTTCGACGATGAGGAAGAGGCACTGGCCCTGGCCAATGACTCGCTCTACGGCCTGGCTGCGGCGTTGTACTCCAATGACCTTGGCAAAGTGCACAGCCTGATCCCTCGGTTGAAAGCCGGTTCGGTCTACGTCAACGCCCACGGCACCCTCGACCCGTCGATGCCGTTCGGTGGCTACAAGCAGTCCGGATTCGGCAAGGACCTGGGTGCCGAGCAGCTCGATTATCTGCTCGAAACCAAAGCCGTCTGGATCACGCTGCCCTGAGTCATGGCTGACTCAAACCTTGTGGGAGTGAGCCTGCTCGCGATGGCGCAATGACAAGCGCTGCTGTAGCGACTGATTAGCCCTCATCGCGAGCAGGCTCGCTCCCACAAGGGAGTCGTTCACCCGAAAGAATGCAGTTATCTCGTCATGATCTTCCAAAAATAAGAGTACATCATGAATACTGACGCCAAAGCCGCACCTAGCGTGTCGCTCCTCGACGGCAAACCTGTCGTCGAAAGCCATTCGATCGACTTCATCCCAGAAAACGAGCGCACCGACAAATTGTCGAGTCAAGGCCCGTTCTGGTTCCTCGGCAATTTCACTTTCTTCACCATGACCATCGGCTTCGTTGGCCCAAGCGTCGGCCTGACCGCGCTCTGGACCACACTCGCCGGCACGCTGGGCATTATGTTTGGCACCCTGTTCATGGCGTTCCATGGTTCGCAAGGCCCACACCTTGGCTTACCGCAAATGATCCAGTCGCGTGCGCAGTTCGGCTATCGCGGTGTGATCCTCGTGCTGCTGGCGACGCTGTTTGTGTTTGCCGGGTTCAACATCGTCAACCTGGTGTTGATGATGCAGGGTTTGCACACTTTATTCGGGTTCGAACCCTGGGTGATCGCGGTGGCGGTGACGGTACCGGCGGCGATCCTCGCGATCCTCGGTCACGACTGGATGCACCGCAGCTTCAAATGGGCGTTGTACCTGTCGCTCCCGCTCTACGGCCTGGTGACACTGGCGGTGATGATGGGTTGGGTGCCGGATGCCGTGTTGCCGGCACTGGCTGCCGGTGAAGTAGCTCCCGCGCCGCTGGGCTTCAACTGGACCGGTTTCATCGCCCAGTTCGCTGCGGCGGCCAGTTACAACATCGCCTACGCCCCGTACGTCTCCGACTATTCGCGTTACCTGCCGAAGAACACCTCCAGCGGCAAGCTGATTGCCGTGGTGTTTCTCGGTGCCTCGTTGTCCRGCGCGTGGATGATTTCGGTGGGTGGCTGGCTGGCCGATCACCTGCATTCCACGGATGTACTGGTCGCCCTCGGGCAAGTCGGCAACACCGTTTCGCCACTGATGGGCACGGCGGTGGTGGTAATCACGATCCTGGCATTCTTGCCGGTGATCGCGATGAACATCTACAGCGCGAAACTGACCACGCTGACCTGCGTCGATTCCATCATGCACATTGAGCCGACCACCAAGGCGCGCATCCTGGCGATTGGTTTTGTGATCCTGCTGCAACTGGGCGTGGCCCTGAGCATCCAGAGTTCGGGCAAAGGCTTGTCGGTGCTGGGGATCTATCTGGTGGTGATGCTGTACTTCCTGGTGCCTTGGACCTCGGTCAACCTGACTGACTACTTCTTCGTGCGCAAGGGCCGCTACGCCATCCCGCACTTCTTCATGCCCCACGGCAACATCTACGGCAGCTGGGGCCTGCGTGGCATCGCCGCGTACGCCATCGGTTTCGTGTCGATGATCCCGTTCTTCTACATCTACGACGGCGTCGAGCAGCGCGAAGTGTATGTCGGCCCGCTCGCCAGAGCATTGGGCAGCATCGACATCGCCTGGCTGGTCGGGCTGATCGTTTCGGGGCTGGTGTACTACTGGTTCAGCCGCTCGATTGACCTCAAACGCGAAGAAACCGTCATCCAGCACATCGAAAAAACCTCTCCGCAATACACCACTGGCGACTCGTTGACCTTTCGCTCGACGCCTGTTTTCAACGAATCGGAAGCCGGGAGATAACCATGGCTACGCAAAAATACGACTACATCATCATTGGTGCCGGCTCCGCCGGTTGTGTGTTGGCCAACCGTTTGAGCGAAGACCCGGCCACCTCCGTTCTGGTGCTGGAATTCGGCGGCAGTGACCGCAGTGTGGTGATCCAGATGCCGAGCGCGTTCTCGATCCCGATGAACACCAAGAAGTACAACTGGCGCTACGAAACCGAGCCAGAGCCGTTTCTCAACGGGCGGCGCATCCACTGCCCACGCGGCAAGGTGCTGGGTGGATCGTCGTCGATCAACGGCCTTGTCTATATCCGTGGCCACGCCTATGACTTTGACGAGTGGGAATCGCTCGGTGCCCAGGGCTGGGGCTATCGCAATTGCCTGCCTTACTTCAAACGGGCAGAACATTACGAAGAGGGCGGCGACGGCTATCGCGGCGGCACCGGGCCGTTGCACACCACCAACGGCAACCACATGAAAAACCCGCTGTATGGGGCGTGGGTGGACGCCGGTGCCGAAGCTGGTTACATCAAGACCGAGGACTGCAACGGCTACATGCAGGAAGGGTTCGGCGCCATGCACATGACGGTGAAAAACGGCGTGCGCTGCTCCACGGCCAACGCTTACTTGCGCCCGGCCATGGGCCGTCCGAACCTGACCGTGATCACCCACGCGATGACCCGGCAGATCATCATGGAAGGCAAGCGCGCCGTCGGCGTCATGTATGACCACAACGGCCAGACCCATCAGGTTCATTGCAACCGCGAAGTACTGATTTCCTCGGGGCCGATCGGATCGCCGCACCTGTTGCAACGCTCCGGAATCGGCCCGGCCGAAGTCCTGCGCAAAGCCGGGATCAGCGTGCGTCATGACTTGCCTGGAGTAGGGGAGAACCTGCAGGACCACGCCGAGGTGTACATCCAGTTCGGCTGCAAGGAGCCGGTGACCCTCAACAGCAAAATGGACCCGCTGAGCAAACTGATGATCGGTTTGCGCTGGCTGCTGTTCAAGGACGGACTCGGCGCCACCAACCATTTCGAGGCCGGTGGTTTCATTCGCTCGGACAAGGGCTTGCGTTGGCCTGACATTCAGTTCCATTTTCTGCCAGCCGCCATGCGTTACGACGGCAACAAGCCGATCAAGGGCCACGGCTTCATGGTGCTCACCGGGCCGAACAAACCCAAGAGCCGCGGTTATGTGCGCGCCCGTTCGGCTGACCCGTACGAGCATCCGCAGATCCAGTTCAACTACCTGCAACGCGAAGAGGACCGCGAAGGCTTCCGCCGCTGCATCCGCTTGACCCGGGAGATCATTGGCCAGAGGGCAATGGACCGTTTCCGCGACGGCGAAATCGCCCCAGGAGCAGAGCTGACCAGCGATGAAGAGCTCGATGCCTTCGTGCGGGAAAACCTCGAAAGCACCTACCATCCGTGCGGTTCCTGCCGCATGGGCGAGGACGACATGGCGGTGGTCGATTCCGAGTTGCGCGTGCATGGCATTGCCGGGTTGCGCGTGATCGACTCGTCGGTGTTCCCGACCGAACCGAACGGCAACCTCAACGCACCGACCATCATGCTCGCCGAGCGGGCCAGCGACCTGGTGCGCGGGCGCAACATGCTGCCGGCCTCCGATGTGCCCGTCGGGCTGGTAGAGGATTGGGAAACCAGCCAACGCTCGACGCTGCCGGGACGCAACGTCCGGGTTTAATAGCGTCGTGTCTTGCTCAGGAACAGTCAGATCGACGCAGTGTCGGTCTGGCTGTTTTTTTGTATTAAAACCAATGGCTTAAGGGGTTAGTACGACGGTAACAACCTTGTCTTGCAGCGTCTCCTATACTGATCCGCGTCAGCAGTTTCAACACCGATCCTGAATGCCGTTGGAAACGTACCCGATTCCGACGGTTTTTCCCTACGACCCTCAGTAAGGAGAACGAAGATGGCTATCCGTATAG
>NZ_JBFULH010000370.1:0-4089 GCF_056400445.1 Pseudomonas sp. P5_B2
AAATTGATGTGCTCGACCGGCAAGGCCAGAGCGATGCCGCACGCCAGTTGCTGGCGAAACAGTTGAAAGCGCAACCCGACTCGGCCTACCTGCAACACGCCCTGGGGCTTTGGTTGCTGCACCACGGGCAAAGTGAGTTTGCCTTGCTCGGCCTTTCCAAAGCCGTAGAGCTGGAGCCCGACAACAAGGACTATCGCTACGACCTGGCAACCACCTTGCACCTTGAGCAAGAGCTGGAAGCTGCGCAAAAACAACTACAGGAAATCGTCCAGCGCCACCCTTCCGACCGCAAGGCGCGCGTGCTGCTGATCAATTACTGGAAAGAAAGCGGACAGTTGCAGAACGTACAGATTCTGCTGGCGCAACTGGAACAGCTCAATCCCGACGACCCCGCGTTGCAGCAAGGGCTTTGATAGCAACGAAATTGTGTTGAACCGTCATCACGGCCAGAGGTCAAGTGAACAGGCAGTCCCTACAGGCACTTCAAGCCTGCTGCCTCACTTCCCCTAGTCATGAGAGGGTTTTTTTTGTCTACATCAAACGAGTTGTTCAGTGCAAAAGCCGCCACCGGCATCGAGGGCCTGGATGACATCCTGGCCGGTGGCTTGTCCCGTGGGCACGTATTTTTGCTGGAGGGGGAACCCGGAAYTGGCAAAACCACTGTCGCGTTGCATTTTCTGTTAGCCGGCGCCTGTGCTGGCGAACGCTCGTTGTACATCACGCTGTCAGAAACCGAACGCGAGCTGCGTCAAGGTGCTCTGTCCCACGGCTGGGAGCTGGATGAGAACATCCACATCTTCGAGCTGACCCCGCCGGAAAGCCTGCTCAATGCCGAACACCAGCAAAGCCTGTTGTACTCCTCGGACCTTGAGCTGGGCGAAGCCACCAAGCAGATTTTCGAAGTGGTCGAGCGGGTCAAACCCACTCGCGTAGTGCTCGACAGCCTGTCTGAAATTCGCCTGCTGGCCCAGAGCTCACTGCGTTATCGCCGACAGATACTGGCGATCAAGCACTACTTCGTACGCTACGACGCCACCGTTCTGTTGCTGGATGACCTGACCACCGAATCCCTGGATAAAACCGTACACAGTGTCGCGCACGGCGTGGTTCGCCTTGAAGAGCTGACGCCCAACTATGGCGCCGAACGCCGACGCATCCGCGTGGTGAAATACCGCGGTCAGAAATACCGTGGCGGCTACCATGACTTCACCATCATGGGCGACGGCGTGCATGTGTTCCCCCGCCTGGTGGCGGCCGAACATCGCGGCGGTTATGTCCGCCAACAGTTGACCAGCAGCATCAAGGAAATGGACGCCCTGCTCGGCGGCGGTATCGAGACGGGTTCCAGCACATTGATTCTGGGTCCGGCCGGTACCGGTAAATCGCTGATCTCGATGATCTTTGCCGCTGCCGCCGTGGCCCGTGGTGAAAAAGCCGCGCTGTTCATCTTCGATGAAGAACTGGGGCTGTTGTTTGAGCGCATGAAAAACATGGGCATCGACCTGCAGGCGCTGCAAGACACCGGTAATTTAATGATTGAACAAGTGGATGCGGCCGAGTTGTCCCCTGGTGAGTTTTCTCATCGGGTTCGTCGCTGCGTCGATGAAGGTAATATCAAAACTGTAGTCATCGACAGCATCAACGGCTATCAAGCCGCGATGCCGGAAGAAAACGCGCTGGTACTGCACATGCACGAGTTGCTGCTGTACCTCAATCGGCGAGGCGCTGCGACGTTCATGACGGTTGCCCAACACGGGCTGGTTGGTGACATGCAAGCGCCGGTCGATATCACCTATCTGGCTGACACCGTCATTCTGTTGCGCTACTTCGAAGCCCTGGGCAAGGTTCGCCGGGCGATCTCGATCATCAAGAAACGCACCGGCAGCCACGAATCGACCATCCGCGAATACCGCATCGGCAGCCGGGGCATGACGATTGGTGAGCCATTGGATGCGTTCCAGGGCGTATTACGCGGCGTGCCAACCTATCTGGGCGCAAGCCAGCCGCTGCTACAGGACGATATCCGGTGAGCATCATCGAGGCGATGTCCGAGCGCGCGATCATTCTCGCGCCGCTGGGACGCGACAGCCAGATTGCGCTGATGATGCTCAACGAAGCGGGTTTCGAAGGCATTGTGACCCGCGATCTGGCGACGCTGTGCAGCGAGCTGGTGCAAGGTGCCGGATTGCTGGTGATCTCTTCGGAAGCGCTGATCGGTTGTGGTCTGGACCCTCTTCTRCATCTGATCGAGCAACAACCGGCCTGGTCCGACCTGCCGATTGTACTGCTGACCCATCACGGCGGGCCCGAGCAGAACCCTGCTTCGCGATTCGGTCCGCAGCTGGGTAATGTGACCTTCCTTGAGCGTCCGTTTCATCCGGTGACCTTGATCAGTCTGGTCACCACCGCATTGCGCGGACGGCGACGACAGTATGAGGCCCGGGACCGGTTGATCGATCTGAGCCAAAGTGAACTGCGCCTGCAAAATACCCTGGAAACCCTCGAACAACAGGTCGAGGAGCGCACCGCCCAACTGCGACACAACGAAGAAGCCCTGAGACAGTCGCAAAAAATGGAAGCGGTCGGCCAACTCACCGGCGGTATCGCCCACGACTTCAACAACATGCTGACCGGCATTATCGGCAGTCTCGAGCTGCTACGTCGGCGCCTCGCCCGAGGCCGTACCGAGGACCTGGATGGACTGATTGATCTGGGCGTGACCTCGGCTAACCGCGCAGCCGGCCTGACCCATCGTCTGYTGGCGTTCTCACGGCGCCAATCGCTGGATTCCAAACCGGTGGAGATGAACACCCTGGTGGCGTCCATGGGCGAACTGCTGCAACGCAGTATCAACGAAAGTATTCAGCTGGACATGCAGCTAAGCGACGATCTCTGGGTCGCCGAGGCCGATCCCAACCAGCTCGAAAGCGCCCTGCTCAACCTGGTACTTAACGCCCGTGATGCGATGCCCGAAGGCGGCACGCTGGTCGTCAGCACCTCCAATCAGCAGCTTGATTGCGGTTTCGTAGCCGACCACAGCAATTTGCTGCCCGGCGATTACGTCGTGCTGCGCGTGACCGATACTGGCTGTGGCATGCCCGAAAGCACGATCAACCGGGCCTTTGACCCGTTCTTTACGACTAAGCCGATCGGCCAGGGCACAGGGTTGGGGTTGTCGATGATTTACGGGTTCAGCAAGCAGTCTCACGGTCACGTCACCATCGACAGCGAAGTGGGCCACGGCACATCGGTGACGCTGTTTCTACCGCGTTACAGCGGTGATCTGGCCGAGGAAAGCCTGATCGACATCCAGCACGCTCCACACGCCCTGGACGGTGAAACCGTACTGATTGTCGAAGATGATCAAGCGGTACGCGTGCTGGTCAGCGCAGTATTGAGTGAATTGGGCTACGCCTTCGTTGAAGCGTGCGATGCCGACAGCGCGGTGCCGATTCTCGACTCCGACCAACGAATTGACCTGCTCATCAGTGATGTAGGATTGCCGGGAATGAATGGCCGGCAACTGGCAGAAATCGGTCGGCAATACCGGCCTGACCTGAAGGTGTTGTTCATCACCGGCTATGCCGAACACGCGGCCGTACGCGGCGGCTTTCTTGATCCAGGCATGCAGATGATCACCAAACCCTTCACTTTTGATCTACTGACCGCCAAGGTGCGGGAGATGATCAGAATCTGAAAACGGTGAGCCACCTGACACAATAATTGAATGCTTCAGACCTGCCTACCTGTCAGGTTTGACAGCTATTCAATGATTTTTTAGTGCTGTCCAATCCCTTCTACGACGTGATGCTTCATTGCCGTTTAACCGGCATTGCGCGAATTATTGAAGGGACACTGAATTGAAGCGACTACTTATTCTTGCGCTTTGCGTGGTACAGGCTAGTTGTCAGACACCTCATCAAGATAAAACACCTTTTACTGACTCTACCAATGCGTCTTCCCTTTCTACACTGTCTTCTGTTTCAGGCGGAGCAGAAGTCGCAGCAGAATTAACTCGCCGATATCTTGATGTGCGTATTAACTGCGGTAAACCATCGATGCCTGCTTTCCTGTGCCGAGGCGTTATCT
>NZ_JBFULH010000371.1:0-4088 GCF_056400445.1 Pseudomonas sp. P5_B2
GTTAAGGCATCACCGGCGGCGTATACGTCAGCGTCGTCCCCAGCGCCCACAGCAGAAACAGCACCAGCGGCGTATGCACCAGCAACTGCACGAACGAGAATCCGATCAAATCCCGCGCCTTCAATCCGAGCACACCCAACAGCGGCAGCATGTAGAAGGGGTTAATCAGGTTCGGCAAGGCTTCGGCCGCGTTGTAGATCTGTACGGCCCAGCCCAGGTGGTAGTTCAGGTCGGTGGCCACTTGCATGACGTACGGCGCTTCGATGATCCACTTGCCGCCGCCGGACGGGATGAAGAAACCGAGAATCGCCGAGTACACGCCCATTAGCACCGCGTAGGTGTCGTGGGAGGCGATGCTGACGAAGAAGGTCGAGATGTGGTGCGCCAGGGTCTGAGCGTCAGTGCCTTTGACCGTGGTCATCAATGCGGCGATCGAGCCGTACAGCGGGAACTGGATCAGTACGCCAGTGGTGGTTGGCACAGCGCGGGACACGGCGTCGAGGAAACTGCGCGGACGCCAGTGCAGCAGCGCGCCGAGCATCAGGAACAGGAAGTTGTAAGTGTTCAGCCCGGAGATGGCACTGAGCAACGGTTTGGTCGAAAACTCGTGGAACAGCCAGCCCGCCGCCAGCAGCACCAGTAAAAGGGTCAACAGCGGGCTGTATTCCAGCCATTCGCCAGGGCGAGTGCGTGGTTGCAGCGGCGGCAGGTTGAAACTCGGGTCGACGCCGCAGGTTTTAGCGTCACGGGCCGTGTTTGGACCTGGCGCGGTGGCGTAGGCAACGATCAGCGAGACCACGATCAGCGCCAGCAGCATGACACCGGACTGCCACAAAAAGATCGTTTGGGTGAAGGGAATGACCCCGGTGATCGCCAGGATCGAAGGCGGCAGGCTGGCCGGGTTGGCCTGCAATTGTGCGGCGGACGAGGACAGGCCCAAGGCCCACACCGCGCCGAGACCCAGATAGACGGCAGCACCGGCGGCACGGTAATCCATTTTCAGATCGGTACGGCGGGCGAGGGCGCGCACCAGCAAACCGCCAAACACCAGCGACAAGCCCCAGTTCAGCAGCGAGGCGACCATGGAAATCAACGCCACCCAAGCCACGGCCGAGCGGCCGTTTTTCGGCAGGCGCGCCAGACGGTCGATCAGTTTCACCGCTGGCGGCGAGCTGGCGACCACATAACCGCCAATCACCACGAATGCCATCTGCATGGTGAACGGGATCAGGCTCCAGAACCCGTCACCGAACGCCATGGCGGCGTCAGTCGGTTTGGCGCCC
This sequence comes from Pseudomonas sp. P5_B2, assembly GCF_056400445.1. Taxonomy (NCBI): domain Bacteria; kingdom Pseudomonadati; phylum Pseudomonadota; class Gammaproteobacteria; order Pseudomonadales; family Pseudomonadaceae; genus Pseudomonas; species Pseudomonas sp. P5_B2. The sequence continues at coordinate 1,284 of NZ_JBFULH010000371.1, forward strand.
ATGAACAGGGTGGCCACGGCGACAATGATCACCGCCAGCGCTGCAAACACCCAGGAATCGGGGAACCAGCGTTCGGCAAAACTTGAACAGCGCAGGGCAAAACGGGCAGAGCGGGTATCTTCGATATCAGCAGCCACGGGCGTACCTCGAATTTTTATGTTTATGGTGGTCTTCAAGCCGTAACGGCCCGTCTAGACAGATGCCAACAGTAAATCAACCGGTCCTGCTGTGTTACAAAGTTTTAGCAAAACGGGACTATGGTCTAACGGCTTGTCCGTGGGCGCGTTTGCGTAGACCATGTGCGCCTTGGTTTTTTTACCGGCTGCAGAGTTCTTTTTGATGACTGCCAACACCCCTTCGCATCCGATGCCCTTTACCCGCTCGGAATACAAGACCCTCGGCCTTGCGGCCCTTGGCGGCGCGCTGGAAATCTATGATTTCATCATTTTCGTTTTTTTCGCCCTGACCCTCAGCCAACTGTTTTTCCCGCCGGAAATGCCCGAGTGGTTGCGCCTGCTGCAAAGTTTCGGAATTTTCGTCACCGGTTATCTCGCGCGTCCATTGGGCGGGATACTGATGGCGCATTTCGCCGACCAGTTAGGGCGCAAGAAAGTCTTCAGCCTGAGCATCCTGATGATGGCACTACCGTGCCTGCTGATCGGGATCATGCCGACCTACGCGCAGATCGGCTATTGGGCACCGCTGCTGCTGTTGGTGTTACGTGTCCTGCAAGGCGCGGCGGTGGGCGGTGAAGTGCCGAGCGCCTGGGTATTTGTTGCCGAGCACGCACCAGCCGGGCATCGCGGTTATGCCTTGGGTTTCTTGCAAGCCGGATTGACCTTCGGTTACTTGATCGGCGCCCTGACGGCGACCTTTCTTGCACAGGCATTCACCCCGTCGGAAATCCTCGATTTCGCCTGGCGTTACCCGTTCCTGCTGGGCGGTGTGTTCGGGGTGATCGGCGTATGGCTGCGCCGCTGGCTGAGTGAAACCCCGGTGTTCATGGCGATGCAGGCCCAGCGCGATGCCGCCGTTGAACTGCCGCTGCGCACGGTTTTGCGGGAGCATCGTCTGGCGATGTTGCCGGCGATGATCCTCACCTGCGTGCTGACCTCGGCTGTGGTGGTGTTCGTTGTCATCACCCCGACCATGATGCAGAAAACCTTCGGCATGACCGCCAGCCATACCTTCACTCTGAGCGCGTTGGGCATTGTTTTCCTGAACATCGGCTGCGTGCTTGCCGGGTTGCTGGTCGACCGCATCGGCGCCTGGCGCACGGTCATGCTCTATAGCCTGCTGCTGCCACTGGGCATTGGCGTGCTTTACGGCTGCCTGATCAGCGGCGGCAACTGGACAGGCCTGGCCTACGCAATTGCCGGCCTGAGTTGTGGGGTGGTCGGCGCGGTGCCGTCGGTAATGATCAGCCTGTTCCCGGCGCGGGTTCGCGTCTCCGGAATTTCCTTCACCTATAACATTGCCTACGCCGCGTGGGCGAGTGTCACACCGCTGTTGCTGATCGGTCTGATGCCATGGAGCCCGTGGATCTGCGTGATCTTCTGTGCAGTGATGGGGGCGGTGGGTGTTGGCAGCGCGGCGTATTTTGGAACGCGCATGCCCAATACCGGTCATTGCGCGGCGGCGGGTGCGATGTAATACTTGGCGTTTACGGCGGCATCGCCAAACAGACCAACCTGCTGACGCTCAACCCAGCCATTGAGGCGCCACGGTGATTATCGAGATTCAGGGCTGTGCGCAGAAAGTGGTAAGCGCGGTGGGGCAGTTTGCCAATCAGCTGGCGACTTGATACCTGCCATAGCGGTGGAAATCGCTACAATCGGCTCTTTTCCCTGGAGCAGACAATATGAGCGATTCCCACCGTCGGCCGGTTCCTTTGTCCAAGGCGTATCGCTTGCTCAATCACGGGCCGACCGTACTGGTGAGCGCAGCCCATGATGGCCAGCGCAATATCATGGCCGCCGCCTGGGCCATGCCGCTGGATTTCGAACCGCCGAAAATTGCCGTAGTGCTAGACAAGTCCACCTGGACCCGGCAACTGCTGGAAGCCTCGGGAACCTTCGTGCTGAACGTTCCCTGTGCAGCGCAGGCCGATATCACCCAGACCGTTGGTTCGACGTCAGGCCTGGAATTGACTCAGGTCCAAGGACAGGACAAGTTCCAGGCCTACGGTTTACAAACCTTCAGCGGTGAGTTGATTGACGCCCCGATGCTCGAAGGCTGTGTAGCGTGGCTGGAATGTCGGCTACTGCCAGAGCCCAGTAATCATCAGCAATACGACCTGTTCCTGGCCGAGGTCATTGCCGCTCAGGCAGATGAGCGCGTCTTCAGCGATGGCCGTTGGCACTTCGAAGGACAGGATGCATTGCGCACCTTGCACCATGTGGCGGGCGGGCATTTCCTGAAGATTGGCGACCCGGTGGACGGTAAGACCCTGCCATAAATCAGCCACCAAGCCTACGTCCTTACAAGCGAATGTGATTTTTCGGATGACTGCGGCTCGGGCGAGTCATCAAAAAGTCATGCAGCAACGATACTGATGCCGAGAACACCAGGGTCATGAGGCAGAGCATGAGCGTGGTCAGCCAGTGGTTGAGCGAGATCGGCACGTCCTCCATAAAGGGGGCAATCATCAGGAGCCCGACGATCGCCCCAAGGCCGGTACGCAGCAGGGTCAGGAAACTTGTCCCGACTTCCGCCGTGACCTTGTAGATCACCTCGAACCGTTCACGCATGCGGTCGCTTTTCAGCCGGTGAATTTTCTTGTGAATGCACACCGCGATATAGATC
>NZ_JBFULH010000372.1:0-4084 GCF_056400445.1 Pseudomonas sp. P5_B2
CCCGGCAGCCGCTCAAGACTTCCTGTGAAGCTTAGTCGATGACTTTGGCCGACTTGATGTACACAGGATCGGCGGGCACGTCTTTCATACCGCCGCGCATGGTGGTTGGCGAGTTGACGATGACGTCTACCACGTCCATGCCCTTCACGACTTTGCCGAACACGGCGTAACCATCACCTTGGTCGAGGAAATCGTTGTCCTTGACGTTGATGAAGAACTGGCTGGTGGCCGAATCAGGTGCCGACGTACGTGCCATGGACAAGGTGCCACGAACGTTGACCAGGCCGTTCTTGTGTTCGTTTTTGATCGCGTCCTTGGTTACTTTTTGTTCCATTTGTTGGGTGAAGCCGCCGCCCTGGACCATGAAGCCCGGGATCACACGGTGAAAAATCGTGTTGTTGTAGAAGCCGCTATTGACGTAATCAAGGAAGTTCTTGGTACTGATCGGCGCCTTGACCGGGTCCAGTTCGATTTCAATCTGGCCGTTGGTGGTGTCCAGCAACACGTGCGGCGCCTTGGCGGGTGTTGCGGCCATCAGGTTGGCAGCAAACAGTACGGAGCCGGCGACGAGGGCGATTTTTTTCAGCATGGGTCAGTGATCCTGAGTGAGGTAGTGTCGACTGCGGTGAGAAACTCGAGCAGTGTTTGGTTGAAGCGTTCGGGTTGGTCCAGCGGGGTGGCGTGACGCGAATCGGCGATCACCACCAGCCGTGCATCGGGCAGCAGTTTTACATAGGATTCTTTCAGTGCGACCGGTGTGTAGTCACGGTCGGCGCTGACGATCAGGGTTGGACAGGACACCTTCGAAAGTCGTTCCTGAACCCCCCAGCCAACGATGGCATCGAAGCTGGCGAGATAAGCATGTTTGTCGTTTTTTGCCCAGCGTTCGGCCATCTTTTGACGCAGATCTGCCTGTTCCGGTTTCGGGAACAACTTGCCGCCGAGGGCCTTGCCAATGGTGCCCAAGCTGAGGGCGCGCATCAGGCTCCAGCGTTTAAGCCACTGCCAGTAATCGTCGCGAGTGCGCAATTTGACCTGTGGCGCGCTGTTGACGATGGTCAGGCTTTTCAACAATTGCGGTTGATCCACAGCCAGTTGAAAGCCGATCATGCCGCCCATCGAAAGCCCCACGTAGTGCACCGGGCCGAGGTTCAGGTGCTCGATCAGTGCGACTACGTCGGCGCTGAAGGCGGCGATGCTGTAGCGCTCACGAGGTTTGTCGGAACGACCGTGACCACGCACATCCGGGACGATCACCCGGTAGTGCGCAGACAGTGCCGGGATCTGCATTTCCCAGTCCAGCGTGCTGGATCCTAAACCGTGGACCAGTAGCAACGGCGTGCCATGGCCGTATTCCTCGTAGTGCAGGTTGCAGCCTTCGTGTTCGAAATAGGCCATGCATTCACTCCTTGTCAGGCTTGTTCAGGGGCGGCGAAAGGTGCGTCCAATGGTGCGGTATCGAAGGTGCGCAGCAGTTCAATGAGAATCTGCGTCGCAGGTCCCAAGGGTTTGTCCTTGTTTGAATACAGGTAAAAACTCGGGTTACGACTGCCGCCCTGATCCAACGGTAGCAGCTTGAGCGTACCTTCTTTGAGTTCCCGTTCAATCATGTGCCTGGGCAACCAGGCGAACCCCAGGCCGCTGCTGACAAATGTCGCGGCGGTGGCCAGGCTGCCGACAGTCCAGCGCTGTTCGGCACCGAGCCAGCCGACATCGCGCGGCTGCTGCCGCCCGGAGTCGCGGATCACCACTTGCATGTGGCTTTCCAGGTCCTGGAAATTCAGTTCGCGGTTGAGACGGTGCAGCGCATGTTCGGGGTGGGCGACCGCGACGAATTCGACATCGCTCAATTCCGCCCCCAGGTAACCTGGAATGCTGAACCCGGTGATCGCCAGGTCAGCCACGCCTTCGAGCAGAACTTCTTCTACCCCAGACAGCACTTCTTCGCGCAGACGAACCCGGCAGCCGCGGCTTTGCGGCATGAACGCGGTCAAGGCGCGGACGAGGCGGGCGCTCGGGTATGCAGCATCGACCACCAGCCGCACTTCGGCTTCCCAGCCTTGTTCCATGTGATGGGCCAGGTCCTCCAGCTGACTCGCCTGTTTCACCAGTTGCCGCGAACGACGCAGCAACACGCCCCCGGCTTCGGTCAACACGGCTTTGCGCCCGTCGATGCGCAACAGCGGCACCCCGAGTTGATCCTGCATGCGTGCCACGGTGTAGCTCACCGACGATTGCGAACGGTGCAGCGCTTCGGCGGCCTGGGCGAAACCACCGTGGTCGACCACGGCCTGCAACGTTCGCCATTGATCAAGGGTCACGCGGGGCGCTTTCATGAATGGCTCCTCTTGTCCTAAGCTGGCAGCCCTTTATGGAGACTGCTGAATGAAAAAGCTTTGTTGTGTGCTGTTGGCGATGCTGCCTTTGACGGCGTTTGCGTATCCGATTGATGTGCAGAAAAACCTCAATGGCTTGAAGATCGACTACACCACATACGATACGGATAACGACATGGGTTCGATCCGGGTGGCTAACTACGGCGACGTTGATGCGAGCTGCAAAGCGGTTTTCAGCAACGGCCCGGAAGCACCGCGTACTCGCAAGATCGATGTGCCGGCGGGAAAACACAAAAACGCCACCGCCAAGTTCACCCGCGGCATTATCAAGCTGCGTATCGAGCTGACCTGCACGCCAAAATKAATTCAATCTCGTGTGGGAGCAGGTTCACTCCCACCGGGTATGCTCAGCTTATAAACGAATTAATTGATGGGTTATAGCAGTTATTTGCGCTTTTTCATCGATATGACTCTGTTTAACCTTCACTCCATCGCCTTACAGCATTCTCAGATGGAGCCTACATCCCATGTCACGCGTTCTGATCATCGAAAGCAGCGCCCGTCAGCAAGACTCGGTTTCCCGTCAACTGACCCAGACCTTCATCAGCCAGTGGCAAACGGCTCATCCGGCCGACCAGATCACCGTGCGTGACTTGGCCGTCAAGCCGGTGCCACACCTGGACATCAACCTGCTGGGCGGCTGGATGAAACCTGCCGAGCAACGCAGCGACCTCGAACAGGCTTCGCTGGAACGCTCCAACCAGTTGACCGATGAGTTGCTGGCCGCCGACGTGCTGGTCATGGCCGCGCCGATGTACAACTTCGCCATCCCCAGCACACTTAAAGCTTGGCTCGACCATGTGCTGCGTGCGGGCGTAACCTTCAAATACACCGACACCGGTCCGCAAGGTCTGCTCAGCGGCAAGCGAGCCTACGTGCTGACCGCTCGCGGCGGTATCTACGCCGGCAGCACAGCGGATCACCAGGAACCGTACCTGCGTCAGGTCATGGCGTTCATCGGTATCCACGACGTGACCTTCATCCACGCCGAAGGCATGAACCTGGGCGGCGACTTCCACGAGAAGGGCCTGAACCAGGCCAACGCCAAGCTTTCCCAAGTGGCATGAGGCTTTAATCGCCAGATAATCCCTTGATGTTCAAGTGACTTGGCGCAACCCCTTCAAGCTTTACGCGCATCGAACCTCCCTTTGCACTTATTGCTCCTGAGTGCTCTTGCCCGATTGAACGCTTAGCGAGATCGGGTTTTTTTTGCCCACGATTTCATCAACACCCCCAACGCCCCCAACTCCCTATGGGAGCTTGTGGCGAGGGGCTTGCCCCCGTTCGGCTGCGTAGCAGTCGTAAAACATTACACGCGGTGTTCCTGAGAGACTGCGATTGCGGGATTTGGGGACGCTTCGCAACCCAACGGGGGCAAGCCCCCTCGCCACAGGCTCGCTCCCACAATGGTTTTGTGTGTTGGCCGGTGTTCGCGATAAACGGCAAAACCCGCTATCGTCGCCGCCATTCAAAACGAGGCGAGCATGGGCTATCTACTTTTTGTCACGCTGATCCAGGCGTTTTCCTTCAGTTTGATCGGCGAATACCTGGCCGGTCATGTCGACAGTTACTTTGCGGTACTGGTACGCGTGGTGCTCGCGGGGCTGGTGTTCATTCCGCTGACGCGCTGGCGTTCAGTGGAGCCTGCGTTCATGCGCGGCATGCTGCTGATCGGCGCGTTGCAGTTC
>NZ_JBFULH010000373.1:0-4059 GCF_056400445.1 Pseudomonas sp. P5_B2
AAGCCACCATGATGAAGGTCTCCGACCCGATCATGTTCGGCCAGATCGTTGCCGAGTTCTATAAAGACGCACTGGCCAAGCACGCTGATGTGCTGGCACAGATCGGCTTCAACCTGAACAACGGCATCGGCGACCTGTACGCTCGCATCAAAGCCCTGCCGGCAGAACAGCAAGCAGCCATCGAAGCCGACATTCAGGCGGTCTACGCCGTACGTCCGTCGCTGGCCATGGTCAACTCCGACAAAGGCATCACCAACCTGCACGTGCCGAGCGACGTCATCGTCGACGCCTCGATGCCGGCAATGATCCGTGACTCCGGCAAAATGTGGGGCACTGACGGCCAGCTGCACGACACCAAGGCCGTGATCCCGGATCGCTGCTACGCGACCATCTACCAAGCCGTCATCGAAGACTGYAAAGTAAACGGTGCTTTCGACCCAACCACCATGGGCAGCGTGCCAAACGTTGGTCTGATGGCGAAAAAAGCCGAGGAGTACGGTTCGCACGACAAGACCTTCCAGATCAAGGCCAACGGCGTTGTCCGCGTTACCGACAGCAAAGGCACCCTGCTGCTGGAGCAATCGGTTGAAGCCGGCGACATCTTCCGCATGTGCCAGACCAAAGACGCACCGATCCAGGACTGGGTCAAACTGGCCGTTAACCGCGCCCGTGCAAGCAGCACCCCGGCTATTTTCTGGCTGGACCCGATGCGCGCTCACGACGGTGTAGTGATCGAGAAAGTTCAGGCTTACCTGAAGGACCACGACACTGCCGGCCTGGACATCCAGATCATGGCGCCTGTTGACGCGATGAAGTTCACCCTGGACCGCACCCGCGAAGGCAAGGACACCATTTCGGTGACCGGCAACGTATTGCGCGACTAMCTGACTGACCTGTTCCCGATCATGGAACTGGGCACCAGCGCCAAGATGCTGTCGATCGTTCCGCTGATGAATGGCGGCGGCCTGTTCGAAACCGGCGCTGGCGGTTCGGCACCGAAGCACGTTCAACAACTGCTGGAAGAAAACTTCCTGCGCTGGGATTCCCTGGGCGAGTTCCTGGCCCTGGCCGCTTCCCTTGAGCACCTGGGTGTGACTTACAACAACCCCAAGGCGCTGGTTCTGGCCAAGACCCTGGATCAGGCCACTGGCCAGTTCCTGGACAACAACAAGTCACCATCGCGCAAAGTCGGCAACATCGACAACCGCGGCAGCCACTTCTACCTGGCTCTGTACTGGGCTCAAGCCCTGGCAGCCCAGACTGAAGATACTGCACTGCAAGCGCAGTTCACGACTCTGGCCAAAACCCTGACCGAGAACGAAGCAACCATCGTTGCCGAGCTCAACTCCGTTCAGGGCAAGCCAGTGGACATCGGCGGTTACTACCACGCCGATGCCGAGCTGATCAGCAAGGCCATGCGCCCGAGTCCAACCTTCAACGCAGCGGTTGCTGCGCTGGTTTAAGGTTGTAAGGATGCAAAGAAGCCCCGGCCCTGCGCCGGGGTTTCTGTTTGTGCCCCACACTTTTCATCTGTGAAATACGGACCAATGTGGGAGCGAGCCTGCTCGCGATAGCGATATATCATTCAACATTGATGTCGACTGACCCACCGTCATTGCGAGCAGGCTCRCTCCCACACTGTTCATTATTCCAACATTAGAAACCGAGGAAGCTTCATGGATTGGCTACCCCACATCACCGTCGCCACCATCGCCGAAGACAATGGCCGTTTCCTGATGGTCGAAGAATCCAAGGGTGGACGAACGGTGCTTAACCAGCCTGCCGGCCATCTCGACCCGAATGAAACCCTGATCGAAGCCGCCGTTCGCGAAACCCTCGAAGAAACCGGTTGGGACGTCCAAGCCACCGGCATCGTCGGCATTTACCTTTACACCGCCCCGAGCAACGGCGTGACCTACCAACGGGTCTGCTTCATCGCAAAAGCCCTCAAACACCACCCGGACTATCAACTGGATGACGGCATTGTCGGCGCGAAGTGGCTGACGCGTGACGAATTACTGGAACAGCGCGCAAACTGGCGCAGTGAGCTGATCATCCGCTGCATCGATGATTATCTGGACGGTAAACACTTCGGCCTCGAATTGATCCGCCCTTCTCTTTAGCCTTGCGGGCTCCGGCCTGTTAGAATCGCGTCCTTTTTCAAGACACTCATTGAATCCCTATGCGTGATCCAGCCCCTTCTGACACACAAAAGAAGCGCGTCATTGTCGGTATGTCCGGCGGCGTGGACTCTTCCGTTTCCGCCCTCCTGCTGATCGAGCAGGGTTACGAGGTGGAAGGCCTGTTCATGAAGAACTGGGAAGAAGACGATGGAACGGAATACTGCACCGCCATGGACGACCTGGCGGATGCTCAGGCCGTGTGCGACAAAATTGGTATCAAGCTGCACACCGCCAACTTCGCCGCGGAGTACTGGGACAACGTGTTCGAGCATTTCTTGGCCGAATACAAGGCCGGGCGCACGCCGAACCCTGACATCCTGTGCAACCGCGAGATCAAGTTCAAGGCGTTCCTCGACTACGCCATGATGCTGGGTGCCGACCTGATCGCCACCGGCCACTATGTGCGTCGCCGCGATATCGACGGTCGTACCGAATTGCTCAAGGGCCTGGACGCTAACAAAGACCAGAGCTACTTCCTGCACGCCGTTGGCGGCGAACAGATCGCCAAGACCCTGTTCCCGGTCGGCGAACTCGAAAAGCCCGAAGTGCGCGCGATTGCCGAGAAATACGAGCTGGCAACGGCGAAGAAAAAAGACTCCACCGGCATCTGCTTTATTGGCGAACGCCGCTTCAGCGACTTCCTCAAGCAGTACCTGCCCGCGCAACCCGGCGAGATCAAGACCACCGAAGGCGAAGTGATCGGCCGTCACCACGGCTTGATGTACCACACTATCGGCCAGCGTCAGGGCCTGGGCATCGGCGGCTTGAAAGACGCCAGTGACGAGCCGTGGTACGTGCTGATCAAGGACCTGGAACATAACGAACTGATCGTTGGCCAAGGTAATGACCATCCGTACCTGTTCTCCCGCGCCCTGCTCGCTTCCGACATCTATTGGGTCAACCCGATTGATTTGACCGAGCCGCGCAATTTGACGGCCAAGGTCCGCTATCGCCAAAGCGACCAGCCGTGCACGCTGGAAAAAACCGCCACCGGCTACCGCGCAACCTTTGATGACCCGCAACGCGCGGTCACCCCAGGCCAATCCGTGGTGTTTTACGACGGTGAAATCTGTCTGGGTGGCGGCGTGATCAAAATTGCCGAGCCGTGGACCAGCAAAGGCCAGCAGCAATGAGCCCGACCCAGGAGCAACTGACGGCGCTAGGCGGCGTGTTTCTCGCCGCCGTCCTCGTCGACAAGATTGCCAAGAGCGGCCAGACCTCTGAAGCCGGCCTGACCTGTATGCTCGGCAGCCTGCTGATTCGCGACCCCAAGGACACGCTGGAAGTCTACGGCGGTGACGACCTCAATCTGCGCGAAGGCTATCGCGCCCTGGTCGGCGCACTGGAACGCGACCCGAGCGCCCTTCAGCGCGAACCCTTGCGTTACGCACTGGCGATGCTGGGTCTTGAGCGTCAACTCGCCAAGCGCGGCGACATGCTGGAAGTGATTGGCAAGCGCTTGCCGCAGATCCAGTCCCAGGTCGAGCACTTCGGCCCGGCCCATGAAAATGTGATTGCCGCGTGCGGCGCGCTGTATCAGGACACCCTGAGCACCTTGCGCCAACGGATTCAGGTCCAAGGCGACATGYGCAACCTGCAGCAGCCGAGCAATGCCTCGAAAATCCGCGCCCTGTTGCTGGCCGGTATTCGCTCGGCGCGCCTGTGGCGCCAGTTGGGTGGCCATCGCTGGCAGTTGGTGATCAGCCGCCGCAAGTTGCTGAAAGAGCTTTACCCCTTGATGCGTAACGAATAAGTCGCGCAGACAAACATTTACTCCGTTTTACGCGTAATACGCCGGTCAGTTGGCGACGGACCGGCGGATTTTTTCATGTATGATACGCGCCCCATTTCGTTGCCCGACTGTCCGAGAACACCC
>NZ_JBFULH010000374.1:0-4058 GCF_056400445.1 Pseudomonas sp. P5_B2
AAACCTGGCAGATTTTACGTAGCAACGCAGAGTTCAAAACAGCGCATGCGTTTCCACACGGCCTGGGTTGGAAGTGTTCTATCGAGAGGATTCATATTGCCCATCATTCGGATTGCCGGCCGCCACCAGAAACTCCTGCCGCGCCAACGCAAGCACACCGACCGGTGCACGGGTGTCAGCGCTCTCGGCGCCAGGGTCGGCGCGCCACAATTGCCAGGCGAGGTAAAACAGGTAGGCCGCGCCGAGAATCTTGATCCCGTAGAACAGCAATTCGGAGGTTTGCAGCACCACGGCCAAGCCGGCAGAGGCGAGGGCGATCATGCCGGCAAATGCCAGTAACCGACCGATCCCGGCCACGCAGGAGGTGCGATAGCCGTAACGCGTCGAGTTGCTGACCGACAGCAGGTTATTCGGGCCAGGCGCCATGTTCAGGGCAAAGCACGCCGGCAAAAAAAGGGTGAGGGTGGCGAGGTCCATGACGAGTCTCCGAAAACCAGAGCGCTATTTTTATCATGGGCAGCGTGCGGCTCGCCCGGTACAGCCATGAACGCAAGCCGCAGTACACTTTCATTTGGCAAATTTTCTCGCGCCCGCCACACAGAAAATCACGGCCACGGTGACCCCCAACATGCCGATGCTGACCTGTTCGTGCAGCAATGTCGCCGCCAGTGCCAAGCCAAAAAACGGCTGTAACAACTGCAACTGTCCCACCGCCGCAATCCCGCCCTGCGCTAATCCGCGATACCAGAACACAAAACCGATCAGCATGCTGAACAGCGACACATACCCCAGGCTCACCCAGGCCGGCACACTGATTCCAGAAAACGAAACGGGCATCCGCCACAAGGTCAACGCAGCCATCAGCGGCAGCGACAACACCAAGGCCCAGCAAATCACCTGCCAGCCGCCCAGCGTTCTGGACAGTTTGGCGCCTTCGGCATACCCCAGGCCACACGCCAGAATCGCCAACAGCATCAGAACGTCACCGAGGGGGGACGCGCTCAGCCCCTGAGAAACGGCGAAGCCAATCACCAGCAAACTCCCCAGCACCGAAAAAACCCAGAACTCCAGGCGTGGATGCTCGCCACCGCGCAACACGCCGAAGACGGCGGTGGCGAGCGGCAGTAGGCCGACGAAGACGATGGAGTGCGCCGACGTCACGTATTGCAACGCCAGCGCCGTCAGCAACGGARAGCCGACCACCACGCCCAGTGCCACGATGATCAACGACAGCAACTGACTGCGCGCCGGGCGTTGTTGCTTGAACAGCCACAGCATGCACAGCGCCAGCACGCCGGCGATGGTGGCGCGGGCGACTGTCAGAAACACGGGGTCGAATTCGAGCACGGCCACCCGGGTAGCGGGCAGCGAGCCGCTGAAGATCAGCACGCCGATCAAGCCATTGATCAGTCCGCTTGCGTGTTTGTCCAGCGCAGGGTTCTTAAGCGTTGAGGTCCTTTCCATCGACTGTCTCCGTATCGGGTTTGCGTTAGGGGCATCCTATGGTCCAGGATTAAGAACAATCAAAAAATTGTCATGGATACATCCCACGATGCCACGCTCCCGCTACAAGTCGCTGGTGGACACTTTTGCTGCCGATATCCACACGGGTCGCTTGCTGCCCGGCACGCGCTTGCCGACACACCGCCAGTTGGCCTTCAGCGAAGGCTTGGCGCTGGTCACCGCCAGCCGGGTCTATGCCGAGCTGGAAGCCATGGGCCTGGTCAGTGGTGAAACCGGGCGCGGGACGTTTGTTCGCGAGACTTCGTTGCCGCCCAGTCATGGCATCGATCAGCCGGACGTCGCGGCGGGGGTGATCGATCTGAACTTCAACTATCCCTCGCTTCCGGGGCAAGGCGATCTGTTGCGCAATGCCTTGCGCCAACTCGCATTGTCCGGCGACCTGGAATCACACTTGCGCTATCAGCCCCATGCCGGGCGTGCGCATGAGCGCGCCTCCATCGCCCGCCATTTGCGTAGCCGTAGTCTGACGGTTGAAGCCGAGCAGGTGTTGATTGTCAGTGGCGCCCAGCATGGCTTGGCGGTGACGCTGATGGCGCTGTTGCGACCCGGTGACGTTATCGCGGCCGATGCGCTGACCTATTCAGGTTTTAAAGTGCTGGCCGAAGCATTGCACCTTGAAATCGTCGCCATCCCGGTGACGGAGCAGGGGCCGGATCTGGAGGCGCTGGAAAAGCTGTGTCGCAGCCGGACAGTGCGTGCCGTCTACACCATACCGACCCTGCATAATCCGATGGGCTGGGTGATGCCTGCCGATCAACGCGAGCAACTCGTGGCGATTGCACGCAAGCATGATCTGCACATCATTGAGGACGGGGCGTACGCGTTTCTCGCTGAGCAAGCGCCGCCGCCCCTCGCTGAGCTGGCCCCGGAACGGACCGTCTACGTGTCCGGCTTTTCCAAGAACGTCGCCACCGGTCTGCGCGTGRGTTTCATCGCGGCACCGGCGCAAAGGGTGGCGGCATTGGAGCGCTCGATCAGGGCGACCACCTGGAACACCCCGGGCGTCATGACGGCCATCGCCTGCGCCTGGCTCGACGACGGCACCGTCACCCGCCTCGAAGCGCAAAAACGCGAAGACGCACAAGCCCGACAAAAGCTGGCGGATGAGGTGCTGGGTGGGCTTCACGTTATCCGCCACCCGTCGTCGTACTTTCTGTGGTTGCCCCTGTCGGAAGACGCACGGGCAGACCGGATCGCCGTGGCGTTGATGCAAGAGCAGGTCTCGGTATCCACCGCTGAGCCATTTGCGGTTTCAGTTCATGTTCCGCACGCCTTGCGGTTGGCGCTGGGCTCGGTGGACCTGGAGACGCTTCGCCATGCGCTGGCGAAAGTGAAGTGGGTGGTGCAGGCCCATACGTAAAAAGCGCTAGCGCCTTTAGCCGACTGAACTACAATTCCCTCACTTTTTTGGAGGCCAGCCGGTCGTGGATGCATTTTCGTTTGTCTATGACTGCCTGTCCCGATGGGTGATAACGCCAGTTATCCACCAGTTTCTTGGCATCTTTGATTTGAATGGGCGCTTCGGCCTGCTGTTTCTGGCGTCCTCCTACAGCGTTGCCTATGGGCTGTTTCGTTTCCGGAAATCTCGCGGGCTGACGAACGCCCCGACCTTCTGGCAATTCATCGGCGGCAAGCAGGTTTACCTGCATCAGTCGGCATTGCTGGATTACCGCTACTACTTCGTTCGCGCCATTCTGAAAGTCATGCTGGTACTGCCCATCGTCGCACTGGTGGACCCGCACATCCTGCGCTCCGCCGACTACGTGGGCTTTTTCACCAACCTGTGGGGCGCGCGCACTCAAGTCGAGGAACACCTTGCGTTGTCGCTGCTCTATGGGGTCGGCGTGTTTATGGTCAAGGACTTCGCCAACTATTGGGGGCACCGCGCCTTCCATACCCGCTGGCTGTGGGACTTCCACAAGGTCCACCATTCGGCCCCTGTGTTGGTTCCGGCGACCGCGAGCCGGCTGCACTTTGTGGAAAAAATTGTCGAAAAAGTGACGAATACGCTGTGCATCGGTGTTTACGCCGGTGTCTTCTGGTACGCCTGTGGCGGCGAAATCAGCCGTTACACCCTGTTTGGCGTGACCTGGATGGTGTTGATCCTCAACGGGTTTGCCGCCAACCTGCGCCATACCCATGTCTGGCTGTCGTTTGGTCCCATGGTCGAGCATGTGTTGAACAGCCCGGCCCAGCACCAGATTCATCACAGCGATGCGCCGAAACACGTCAACAAGAACTTCGGTATCAACCTGTCGCTCTGGGACTGGATGTTTGGCACGCTCTATGTCACCACTTCCAAGCCCGAAACTCTCCGCTTTGGCACCGGCGACGCGGATCACTTGCGTTACCTGACGGTGTACAGCCTGATCGTCACGCCTTTTATGGACATCGCCCGAAAAATCCGCCTGACCAAACCTGAGCAGACCCTTGCCCCCGAGGTAGTTGAGCAGTCGAGGGACGTTCCACTTCGGTAACAGCACGCCCTCAAACACATACATGACCTAAGCTTGTTCACAGACGTATGTTCAGTG
>NZ_JBFULH010000375.1:0-4057 GCF_056400445.1 Pseudomonas sp. P5_B2
CTTGATCAACAGTTTCTGGGTGAGGCGATGGTCGTTTTAACGCGCGATGATCGTATTACCCTCGTTGACTTCACGGATGTCAGCGACAGCCAACTCAAACCCGGTACGCGAGACGTTTGGTCGAGCTATCTGATACAGGGCGTAGCCCTCGGTGACTGCAAGGCCCAATGCCCCGAACAATTGCTGGCCGTGCACTACAGCCTTGAAAACTCCTTGGTCTCGATTCTCACGCAAAATGCTGAGCGTGACGATCAGGTGCAACGCTATTACAACTTGCCTGAGGGGGGCAGCACCGGGTTGATCGTGCGCAACCAGTTAAATCTCAATGGGGGCCAGGGCCAGGACCTCGGAGGGCGCTACGGTCTGGAGGCCAGCAGCAGCCTGGGCAATTGGACTCAAGCCGTCAATGTGCAGCTGTCCCGACTGGGTGGCCTGGATAACACGCTCTATCACGCAGTGAATGAGCTTTATACCCAGCGCGAACTGGAAGGCGATTTTCTGCGCCTGGGTTATTTCACTCCCTCATCCGAAGGCCTGTCCCGCCAGCCGCGCACCTTTGGCACCAGCCCCGACACGGCTTTGGGCGTGATGTATGGCAGCTCCGACAGCCTGGCAGTCAACAACCCCAAACCGGCGGTCTATCCGATTTACGTCACCGCCAATCGGCAAGGCTCGGTGGAGATTTATCGCGACGGTTTGATGATCAATACCCAAGCGGTACCCGCCGGTTTGCAGACCCTCGATACCCGTCCGCTGCCGGGCGGGATCTACGAAGTGGAAGTACGCCTGATCGAAGATGGCCAGATCACGTCCAGCACCCAGGAACTGATCTACAAACCCAGCAACTGGCGCAATCATGACGAACGTTGGCGCTACAACCTGTTCGCCGGGCGTGAATCCGGATTGCTCAGCAACTGGGATGAACCCGACGATGGCGACATGACCGCCGGTGCCGCGTTCAATTATCTGTTGCACCCGCGAGTGATCCTTGGCCTGACTGGCCGGCAGGTGCGCGATAGCCTGCAACTCGGCACGTCGGTCGACTGGGCCATCGTCAACTACGCCAGCCTGTATGCCAACGTCTACCAGACTGAAGATTACGGCACCGGTCTCGACGTGCAGGGGCTCTACTCTTATGGCAGCGGCAGCCTCGTCGCCAGCTATAACCGTAGCTGGCTCGATACCACAAAACTCTATGACACCCTGCCCGATGGCACGCGAGTGCGGCAGCCCAACGTATTTATCGGGCAAACCACCAACTCTTCGTTGTCGATCAACCATCGACTGACCAGCAAAAGCTCGGTCAATGCGCGGGTATCCCACAGTGAGGGCAACACCAATGGCACCGGTGTGGATCTGGGATGGACCCAGCGCACCCGGCTGTTTGGCAGTGATGCCAACTGGCGATTGTCACTGTTCGATCGGCCGGGCAGCATCAGTTCGGATGACGACCGCAACCGTGGTGTCGACCTGAGCGTCAACATTGCCTTGGGCGGCCCCGGTGAACAAATCTCCGGCAGCATCGGCTCGCGAACCGCTCGTGAGGGTGGTCGGGATAACAACGCCTCGTTCACTTACCGCAAAGACCTGCAGGATCACATTCTGCAAAACGTTTCCGCCACGGCCATCACTGACACCTACGGCATCGGCTTGAATGCGATGGCGACAATGCAGTCAGACCTGGCAAACGGCGATGGTTTCATCCAGCGCTCTTCGTTCAACAATGACTTTACCGGTGGCCTGAACCTGGACAGCACGGTCGCCGTCGGTGGCCAGAAAATAGTCATGACCAGCCAGTACCACCGCAATGGCGCGGGGATGATCATCGATGTGGAATCGGACATCGCGGACATCGCCCTGCGTGCCGACGATTTGAGTGGCGGCAGTGCGATCCTCAAGCCGGGGCGTAACTTCGTACCGATCACGGCCTACAAAAGCAGCTCCGTCAGTTTCGATTTCGAAGGTAACCATGTCCCCGCTGCGACCATCCAGCCGGCCCGTTCCAGCTATCACTTGAACAAGGGCGGCGTGGAGTATCGCCAGATCAAGGTCATGAGAACCCTCACCGTACTCGGTCGCCTGATCGACCCTCAGGGTAACCCGCTCAAGGGCCACCACATCATCAACCACGCCAGCCGTGGCGTGAGTGAAGTGGACGGGTTCTTCTCCATGGAAATGAATGCGGGATCACCGACCCTGGAAGTGCGCCATGGCAATCAGTTGCTGTGCCAGTTCCGCCTGGACCCGAGCCAGGGGAGCACGGAAAACAACGTGTTGATGATCGGGGATTTGCGCTGCAGTCCCGATACGTTGGCCGAAGCAACGGTTACAGCGCAGAAGGCAGGTTAATGAGCATGTTCAGAACCTTTGCAAACCCATTGAGCCGCTGCCTGTCGTTGCTGGTGTTGTCCGGACTGTGTGGACTGCCGGTGACGGCAGCGACTCTGGATATTGAAGCCGTTTTCACACCGGACTCTTCGGCCCCGCATAAAAATGAATTCGTGAATAAAACCCCGTCTCAAGGGTTCTGCGCGCAAGTCCCTCAGGCCTGCAAACCGGAAGGCCTGTTCAGTTTGATTGCGCCTATCAGTTTCACCGCCAACGCGCCGATTCGTGCCAATCACGCGGATCCGCGCCAGGGCGGGATGGCCAAAGTCCCGTCAGACTGGCGGGATGTGACGGTCACCCATGAATCGGGAGAAACCAATACCGTCAGAGTCCGCATCGCCGGTATCGGTCATGAATCGCAAATACCGGTACCCATCGCGGAACTGACCGGGGAGCCTGGCGGTGCCGGTTGGGATCGACTGTGGCGGGGCAACTCATGGTTGTATGCGCCGGCTCCCTGCCAAGGGGTGGGCTGGGCGACGGTTGGGCAAAGAGGATTTAATAGTTTCTGGAAAGTACCGCCGGCAGCGGGGGTGTGTTCCAAACAAGCGTTGTTTGATATCCCCATGTCCTTTCGCTACCTGTATTTCGTACTGGGTTATCAATTGATAACGCCTAACCCGCTGAGTATGAAAACCGGCAAATACCACGGCTTTATCACCTTCAGTGTCGGGCCGGGTCATGATTTCGACATGGGCGACGTCATGCAGCCCGACGACAATTCACTCACGTTGAATTTCACGCTGGATGTTCAGCACACGCTGAAGGTCGAGATACCGCCCGGCGGCGACAACGTGCAATTGGTCCCGGCCGGTGGCTGGCAGTCCTGGTTGCAGCAGGGTCGTAAACCGGTACGCCTGTTTCGCGACCAGACCTTCAATATTTCGGCGTCATCACGATTCAAGATGTCGCTGGAATGCCAGATCGCCGGCCCGTTCGATTGCAGGCTTCGTGACCCGGTCTCAAAGCGCACCACCCCCGTGCAACTGAGCGTAAGCCTGCCCAATGGATTGACGGATGTGTCCGGTCAACCGGYCAAGCGACGTCCGTTGCGCGTGGGCGAGGTGAACGCCCAACAGTTTCAACCCGGGTTCTATGTGGATCGGGCACCTGGCGTGCTGCACTTTGAAATTGCCCCCAGCGATGTGGATTCCATGCTGCAGCCCGGCGTGGCAGCCCACTACGGCGGTGTTTTCACGGTGATCTGGGATTCGGAAGCCTGATGGCCGGCACCTCAGTGGGCCGGGTCTTTGTTGAGTTCAATGTGATGGGGATGGTTATGAAGCGTTTACTGGCACTGGTGGGTTTGAGCGGGTTTTGCCTGGCGATTCAGGCTGCTCCAAGTATCAATATCGGCACCGTCTACGACTACCTGGACGGGGATAAAAGTACTTACCTGAAACGGGTGTTCAATGGCGGCGACAGCACCGCATTTGTGAAGGTCAACATCCTCGAAATTCTCTACGACGTAGACGGCAAATCACGGGAAGTACCGCTCAAGAGTCAAACCGATGGCAGCAGCAAGGACGGCTTGATGGCCAGCCCGGCGCGACTGATCGTGCCGGCCAATGGCATGCAAGGCACCCGGCTGCTGTACATGGGCGAGCGAGATCGGGAGCGCTACTTTCGGGTGCGTTTCGTACCGGTAGTGCCGGAGAAGGAAGATGAA
>NZ_JBFULH010000376.1:0-4005 GCF_056400445.1 Pseudomonas sp. P5_B2
ACCATCCGTAGGGCGACAGCGAATACCACGGCGGCAGCGGCCCGATCAGTATCACGCCGATGAAGGGCCAGACCCATCCGATCTGCGATGTATTCCTCAAGGGCTGCGACGAACTCGGCTATCCGCACAGCGACGATTTCAACGGCCCGAAATTCGAAGGCTCGGGCATTTACGACGTCAACACCAGAAATGGCCAGCGTTGCTCCAGCAGCTTTGCGCATTTGCCCCCGGCGTTGACTCGGTCGAACCTGACCGTTGAACATTACGCCCTGGTGGATCGGGTGTTGTTCGATAACGACCGCGCAACCGGGATTTCCATCACCCAGCACGGCGTGGTGCGAACCTTCACCGCCAACAAGGAGGTGATTCTTTGCGCCAGTGCCGTGGACACGCCAAAAATCCTGCAACTGTCCGGTGTCGCAGACCAGGCACTGTTGTCCAAACACAAGATCCCGATGGTCAAACATCTGCCAGCGGTGGGTAAAAACCTGCAGGATCACCTGTGCGCCAGCTATTACTACAAGGCCAATATCCCGACGCTCAACGATGAGCTGAGCTCGCTGTTCGGACAGTTCAAACTCGGTCTGAAATACCTGTTCACCCGCAAGGGCGCGCTGGCGATGAGTGTCAATCAGGCCGGCGGATTCTTCCGTGGCAATGAACAGCAATCCAACCCGAATTTGCAGTTGTACTTCAACCCGCTGTCGTACCAGATCCCGAAAAACAACAAGGCCAGCCTCAAGCCGGAGCCGTACTCAGGCTTTCTGTTGTGCTTCAATCCGTGCCGACCGACCAGTCGTGGGTATATCGAGATTGATCCGAAAAACCCACGGGACGCTGCAAAGATCGACCCGAACTATCTGAGCACGCAAAAAGACATCGACGAGGTCATCCTGGGCAGCCGCTTGATGCGCAAAATCATGCAGGCACCCGCGCTCAAAGGCATTACGGTTGAAGAAGTGTTGCCGGGGGTTACGCGTTGTCGATGCCTCGATTTTTCCTAACGTAACGTCCGGTAATACCCACGCAGGGGTGTTGATGGTCGCAGAGAAGGGCGCGGATCTGATTTTGCAGGACGCCTGATTTCGTCATCTCTATGTATCAAAAGTGAATTTCCGCCAAGACTGCTGCTCATACTTGATAGGTAGCGGATTCAGCGCGCGAAAATCATGGGTGTATTCAGGGAGAGGCAACATCATGGGGCCAGCATCGACGGTGGGCACGAACGTTTCTGGCGGGTTGATTCTGGTGGTCGAGGACGACCCGTTGATCCTGGAGTTTCTCTGCGAAATTCTCCAGGAAGAAGGGTTCGTGGTTCAGCCACAGATCAGCGCGGATGCCGCTTCAGTTTACCTGGAGCAGCACTCGGACAATGTGTGCCTGTTGCTCACCGACATCACCATGCCGGGTAAACTCAATGGCGCTGACCTGGCCAATCAGTTTGGTGACCGCTGGCCAGACAAGCCGATCATGATCATGTCTGGTTTCGAAACCCCTCAAAGCTCCGGCGTCCGGCATTCAGTATCGTTCATCAAAAAACCTTGGGCGCTCGGCCAATTGCTGGACTGTGTCGAAGGCGCCTTGAAGTCCAAGCCCATTAGCTGAAACGTCGTTGCGCCGCTTGAGCCCGTCTCGCAAGTAAGTGCTACATTGCTCGGCCTACCTGCCTGGCCCTTGCGAGAGGAAGCTGATCCTTGTCTGCTCATCCATCCGTTTTCAACATTCCCTACCGCGCCTTCCTGTTCGATATGGACGGCACCGTACTCAATTCCATCGCCGCCGCCGAGCGGATCTGGACGATCTGGGCCTTGCGCCACGGGTTGGATGTCGCCTCCTTCCTGCCGACCATCCACGGTGTACGCGCCATCGACACGGTCAATCGCCAGGGGTTGCCGGGGGTTGATGCCGAAGCTGAAGCAGCGTGGATTACCCAGGCGGAAATCGATGATGTGGAAGGCGTTGTCGAGATTCGCGGTGCCGCGGCTTTCCTCCGGTCCTTGCCGGCCAGTCAGTGGGCAATCGTTACTTCCGCACCCAGGGCACTGGCCTTGTGCCGAATGGCAGCGGCGGGGATTCCCGAGCCTGAGGTGATGGTGACGGCGGAGGATGTCAGCGCAGGTAAACCGGACCCCGCGGGGTATCGGCTGGCGGCGAATCGATTGGGTGTTGAGGTGACGAAGTGTTTAATCTTTGAAGATGCCGCGGCGGGGATTAAGGCGGCGGAAGCGGCGGGGGCGGATCTGGTGATCATCACCGAGACGCATGAGCATGCGATTAAGACGGCGCATACAACGTTGGCCAGCTATCAATCAGTGACCACATCCGTGGACTCCGGTCACCATATCCGGCTAACGCAAATCTAACTGTGGGAGCGGGCTTGCTCGCGAAGACGGCGTAACATGCAACATCAATGTCGACTGACATACCGCCTTCGCGAGCAAGCCCGCTCCCACACTCGATCGGTGTGGTGGCTAATAGAGTCCGGGTATCAGCCGCCATGTACTGGCGCAATACCTGTCGTACTCCCCACCAAACTGCGCCCTCAACAACGCTTCTTCCGCGTCAATCCGCGCAATCAACGGCATCACCGTCAACGCCGCCAGTAACAGCCCGACACCCGAGCGAAACGCCAGCGCCCAGCCCACGGCAATCACCAGCATCCCCAGGTAGCTGGGGTTGCGCAGGCGTCGATAAATACCGTCGGTGACCAGCCTGTGCCCCGGCTGAATAGCCACCAACCCGCTAAATCGCTTGCCCAGCACAAACACCGGCCACAACCGAAGCGCGCCACCGGCGATGAACAGCAATGCGCCGATCCAGCGCAGGCCTTCACCGCCGAAGGTCCAGAAGTCGATCCGGTCGGTGTAGGCCGGCAGGAACCCGCTGAGCAATCCAATCACCCCGAACGCCGGGATCACCCAGCGATTGGCCCGGTCTTCACGCTCACCGGAGCTCAAGTTGACCTCGGTGAACAGTGAAGCCACAGTCATCACCAATGTCGCCAAGGCGATCACCACCAGCGGCGCATGGGAAAAATACGCCGCAAAACCGCCCATCCCCAACACCGCGAGGCCGAGGTAGGCAAGGGTGCCACCGATGGCGAAAAGCGCCAGTTTGGGTGAGATTTTCATGAGCACCTCGTGATCAGCAATGGCCGTGTTCAGTTTAGATACCCGGTGCTGTTCACGCGTTCAACAACTCGGCGCAATCGGGGCCGAAGGGCGTGGTGAACTAAACTTTGATAAGAGCCGTTCACCTTTTGGACACTCGTGATGCTGCACATTAAAACGCCGCTGATCCTGCACGTTGGCCTGTCGACGCCGACACGACGGATCTGGCTCAAGATGGAAAACCTGCAACCCAGTGGTTCGTTCAAGCTGCGTGGCATGGGACTTCTGTGCAGTCAGGCCAAGGCGCAGGGAAAACGCCGAGTCGTCTGTCCGTCGGGCGGCAATGCCGGTTTTGCCACCGCCATTGCCGCCGTCAGCCTGGGGCTGAGCGCTTGTATTGTGGTGCCGCACACGACGCCTGAGACGACCCGCGTCAGGATCAGGAAAACCGGCGCTGAAGTCATTGTCCACGGCAAGGTCTGGGACGAGGCCAATCAACGGGCAAGAGAACTCTCGCAGGGCGCGGACACCGAATACGTGCCGGCCTTCGATCACCCGGTGTTGTGGGAAGGGCACAGCACGCTGGTGGATGAAGTCCTGGAAGTGTGTCCTGAAGTGGATGTGATGGTCACGTCGGTAGGGGGCGGTGGTTTGCTGGCAGGAATTCTCACCGGGTTGATTCGCCATGACCGCAAAGACTGCCGGATCATCGCCTGCGAAACCGAGGGCGCCGCGTCTTTTGCCGCTGCCGTCGAGGCCGGACATCCCGTCAGGTTGCCGCGCATCGATACTGTGGCGACCTCGCTCGGCGCGGCGCAAGTCGCGGCCTGGCCGGTGGAGCACATCGAGGAGTTTCCCTACCAGTGCGTGGTACTCACCGATGAGGATGCAATTA